>JAFGSU010000025.1 GCA_016934435.1 Candidatus Zhuqueibacterota bacterium
GTATTTCGCCAGATTTTTTGATGAAAACGATTCGCTGGTCGCCTACGGCACGGTGAGCAAATCATCGTTTGAACCCTTTGATCCGCCCTTCAGCACCGTTGCACTCATTTTTGGACAGTCCTGGAAGGATAATGATTTCCGCGGCTGGATGGATGATATCAAATTTTTCAATTATCCCAAAGGCCTGCCGCCGACGTTCTATTCGATTGATGCTGCCAATGTATTGCAAAATCAACCTTTCACGGTGATGGGAGCCGTTGCCCACCCCGGCACCGAAATCAGCACGGTACAGGTGCATTATATGTTTTCCAGTGCGCCCGAACAGTGGCAGACCATGAACATGAATCTCCTCAGCGGCGCAACCTACACCGCGGAAATTCCGGCGCAGCCGATCGGAACCATTATGCAATATTACCTGTCGGCCGAAGCGACGAATGGATTGCGCAGTACCACACCGCCTTACGCCGAAACCAAAGGCGATTATCTGAGCAATGCCTGGTGGAAGGCAGAGTCGCAGACCCTCGATCTGACTTTCGAGGAAGGCCCCACCGGTCCGCTGATGGATCATTCCGAGTATCAGCAAACTTTGATTTCCTACGGCAATCCGCAATTCTCCGACGATGCCAAAGACGGTAATTACGCGCTTGCATTAGACGGCGATTCTACTTATCTTGAGATCGTTCCGGCGCCGTTTTTTAACAGCGGTGAATATACCGTCGATTTCTGGTTCAAACCGGATGCCTCCATCGCCACCGGCGTCGTTTTTATGGTACAGGAAGCGGAAGAATGGAATAAGGGACCGTTTTTTATACAATCTCGTGGCGATAAATTCCGCGACGATGTCTACATTGAAGGCAATGAGGGCATCTATCGCGTTCGATTTAATTATGGCGCAAAATTTAAAGCCGGCAACTGGTATCGCCACATCCTCAGCGTCGGCCGTGATTCCGCCTACACCGAAATGCGCGATAAAGATGATCAAATTCTGGAACGGCAATCGACGCCGATTAATGGCCATGCCGTCATGGTCAGCGGTCCTTTCCGCCTGGGCGCCGGTCAACCTGATCAGGCCTTTACCGGTAAAATGGACAATGTTCATATTTACAATTACTCCATCGGAGGTACGTCGACCAAAGTGGCGCAAGATGCCGGTGCGGTGCCGACCTATTTTGCTTTAATGCAAAATTATCCGAATCCGTTCAATCCCACCACCAACATTCGTTACAGTGTTCCGACGTCCGAAGAGGTGACGCTGATTGTCTATGACGTCCTCGGCCGGCAGGTGCGAAAGTTGGTCGATAAAGCCCTATCGGCCGGTGAATATTCGATTACCTGGGACGGCAAGAACGATGAAAACGTGGATGTCGCAACCGGTGTTTATTTTTATCAATTGGAAGCTCGAAACAAAAACGTGACCAAGTTACAGGTGAGGAAGATGGTCCTGGTTCATTAATGATCCGATGCCATCAGCATTTGAGGTGGATAACTCTCTGGATGCCTGACAAGGTGAAGTAATCAGGCATCCAGAGGGTATCATTTTGAACTCTTTGGACACCCTCAGTATGTACGGGTTTTATTTTTAAGTGTATTTTTTTAGAGACATCGATTCGGTACCGCAGGTTAAAATATTAACCTTGTGTAGGGGGCACGCTATCCGCTTAGTTCGTAGAGTATCAAAAAATTTAGGAAAGAAACGCGCAGATTCCTATTTCAATAAATTCAGAGGTATTTCCCAATGCCCCAAAAACCTAACTGCCCATTTTTTATGGTCCTGATGTGGATTGCTGTTATCGTGCTATCTTTGAATTGCAGCACCGGGATTGTTGAATCTCCCGATCCGGGCATAGTAAAAGTTACGTTAAGGGCGAATGCTGCCGACACCCTGATCATCATTACCGGCGATACATTGATCACCGTTGACGGTGATAGCTATCACGTGAAAATATATCAGGGTAAGGCATATACACAGGACAGCATTTTTGCCATTTTATACCAAAACACCTCTGAATATTATGAAGTCGAGCATAATTATAATCTATTGAAGAGAGAGAATGGCATCTATAAAGAGTATACAATTTTTGAGTCTTTTTTGCCGCCGGATAATTACGGTAAAATAAGATTCGGTATGATCGCTTATTTTTTATTATTAACTCGCGGCTATGCCTATGGCGGCATCGGTATTCCCATGGAGACGCCGCCGGGAACGAGCCCCTTTATCGAATTCCCGATAAATTTCACCATCGAAGAAAACCGGATCACTGAAATTAAGCTCGAGATCAAACCGCTGCAATCCGTTGTCAGGTATAAGGATATATTTCACTTTGTCGCCAATATGGAAGTGATCTCGGTCGGCAGTCCCTATTAAATCGCTAGTTTAGCTGGTGGTAACAAGAATGAAAACAATAAAATTTTTAATATGGATCTTTTTTTTTATTTGCATCAATACTCATTTTAGTTGTCGAAAGGATGTCGCCGGACCGAATCCCAATCAGGCGCCGACCACAACCATTGCCAATGTCCCCATAGATGGAGATACCCTGTTCGCACTGGTTCACCTGCAATGGGATGGCGGCGATGATGATGGTTATGTGAAGGGTTTTGAATACCGATATACCACCTATTATTCGGACGAGAACGGCCGGTTTGGCTTTCACATGCCCGATTCTTTGCCGCAACCCTGGAAATTTACCGATCAGACCGATTTAACCATCGCGTTTAATTCCTTTGCAAAGTTAAATTTGCAGCGATTTCAAGTCCGATCGGTTGATGACAAGGGCGAAGTAGATCCCGCACCGCCGGAAAAGATATTTTATACCATTCAGACCATCCCCCCCAGAGTCGAGATTTCCCAGCCGAAAAATAATGTAGAACGGTTCGTCAAGCCGCAAGTATCGGACTGGTGGCAGGGTATCCTTCTCGCATTTCAAGGGACGGATGATGACGGTGAGATCGTCGAATTCGGCTGGTCGGTCGATGGCAGTGAATGGATATGGACGCAGGATACGACTTTTTATGTTACCCCAGATTTATTCTCCCTGCCGTTGGAGGGGCAGCATACGATACAGGTGATTGCACGAGATAATACCAATATTTTAAGCGTTGAACCCGCCACAGTGAATATCAATTTGGTAGAACCGACGTTTACAAAGGATATTTTGATCATCGATGAAACCAACGAGAAGGAATTTCCTTCCAATCTTGCTGTCCAAGATGCGACCGTTGATCAATTCTATGCTGAAATTTTTGGCGTCAATGATCCCAATGATTGGTGGGATTACGAATATCATGAATTGAGAGAAAATCCTTTGCCGGATTTTAAGACGATAGGGCAATACCGGATGGTCATCTGGCATGCGGACAACCGGCCGAGTCAGAGTCCACATAAAGTAACCAATCATGAAAATTATTTAAAGGACTATCTCAATGTCGGCGGCGACTTGATATTGAGCGGTTGGCGCATCCTGAAATCTTTTGCCTGGGAACAATCGTTTCCGGTTAATTTTGACGACGACTCTTTCGTCAAAGAATATTTACACATCAAATCAGCCGATGAATCACCCTATTATCCGGGCGATTTCACCGGCGCGAGAGCCGCCTTTGGCACGCAATTTATCCAATTAGAGGTGGATTCAACCAAGGTGACGGGTTTCCCCTTTAGCGGCAAGCTTTCTAATATCAACATCATTACCTATCGCGCCGGATTTACCGATGTGTTTTATACCTACCTGAACAAGACCGGATCCACCCTCTATCAATACAGAGGGCAACCATGCGCGTTAAAATACTCCGGCACGGAATTTAGTTCGGTCGTCTTTGGATTCCCTCTTTTCTTCATGAAAGAAGATCAGGTTAAGGTTTTGGGCGGCCAAATATTGCAATCGCTGGGATATCGTTGATCCCTGCCGTGTTTACTCTTATTAGGTTGAGGCGTTTATGAACGTTCGGCATATCATTCAAGTGTGCATATTTTTTTGTCTGTTTCTTGCCTATTTTGCTTTTGCAGCTAATACCGGAAAGATCGCCGGTAAAGTCATTGATAAAGATACCAAAGAGCCCTTGATCGGCGCCAATGTTTTTATTAAAGATACCAGGTTGGGGGCGATCAGTGATATTGAGGGCAGATACGTCATTTTACAGGTGGAGCCGGGCAAATATGAAGTCATTGTACATCTTATCGGATATAAACGAATGATCATTAAGGACGTCTACGTTCGAACCGATTTGACGACCAAGCTTGATTTCCAGCTGGAAACCGAGGTATTAAAGGGTCAAACTGTAGAGATCATTTATGAGCGGCCGGCCGTACAGAAGGATGTGACGTCGACGCGGCGATCCATAGGGGCTGAAGAGATAGCGGAAACACCCGGCGTCAAAGACCTGGCGGATATCATTCGTTCAGAGTCGGGCTTGATGATTAATGATGTGCCGGAAATCCTCGAAATGGAAGATGGTTATGCCATCGATGTGCGCGATCCAAGTTTGAAAAGCATGAATATCCGCGGCAGCAGGGGCGGCGATGCGCTGGTCCTCATCGACGGCGTGCCGGCCAGTCATCCTTTGTACGGCGGATATGATGTCATCAATCTGAACGTCGAGGACATCAAAAACGTCGAAATCATCACCGGCGCATTCAGCGCCGAATATGGACAGACGCAATCGGCGGTGATCAATATTACGACAAAATCGGGTGGCTCGAAACTGAAAGGCGCGATCAACTGGAGGACGGATGAACTCGGACTGTTTGGTGATTCTTACAATGAAAACCGACTCTCCCTCAGCTTGAATGGCCCCGAATTGCTGACAAGCAAGCTGTTGCCCATATTGGGCTTGAAATTACCGGGAAGAATATTTTTCTGGGCGACCGCCACCCTCGATGTCAGCAATACCGCCTATAATAATAATAGAAATCGGGATCCATTATTGGAATTTAAATTACCCGGTGGCAAACAATGGATTTTACTGGACGAGCGACAGGATAATAAGGGTAATATTAATTTCAAACTGGATTACAAGATCAGCGATCTGTTAAAGACAACCCTGACCTATCGCAATTCGTGGACGCGCTGGACGAACTTTGAATGGTTGTGGAAGCATTATCCCGATCACTCGTCGAAATTTTCACGCGATAACGAGCAATTGTCTTTGACCGTCAATCATACAATTTCTCCGCGCACTTTTTATAACGTCAATTTAGGGTATACCGTTGTCGATTACACCAAAGCCTTCCGCGGAAAAACGCCGGATGATTTCTGGGTGATCACCGAAGATACCATGTACAGTTCCATCAATCCACCGACCAGAGACCCGCTGACCGGTTTTTATGATGCCAGCGGTTATGAGAGTGATTGGGTAAAGGAATACAACCAGCTCTATTCTCTGAAATTTGATTTTACTTCACAGGTGCATCCGGTACACCTGCTGCAGAGCGGCTTTTATCTGGATTATAAAAATTTGTCCAATAAAGATATTTACAATGGCGGCGTCTCGCTGTCACCCTATGGCCAATTTATCTATGAAGGGGGCGATGAGGTTCTACCTCCCCAGGGTCCTTACAAAGAGTATGGCAGTACAAGGTGGGTCATCGACGGCAAGACCTATTCGGGGAGCGCCTATATTACAGACAAATACGAATTGGAAGGACTCATCATCAACGCCGGCCTTCGCGCCGACTGGTTCATGCCCGGCTATCCCACCAATGAGCCCGGGTGGAAAGAACAGTGGGAAAAAACCACCGGATTGAAAGCGAACTGGAAAAAGATTCGCTATCAGATAGACCCGCGATTCGGTGTGTCGTTTCCCGTCAGTCTGAATACGGTTCTTTATTTTTCTTATGGCCACTTTAACAAACTACCCGGATTGGATAGTTATCTTCGCGATCCCTATTCCGGCACCTTTGTCGGCAATCCGCATCTCGATTACACCAAAACGGTCAAATATGAATTCGGCTTCACCCATCAATTCTATAAGAATTGGGCGATTGATATAAAAAATTATAATCAGGAAACATCGGGAGAGGTCGGCACGACACGGTTAAAAGGAGAGTATGGCATCCCCTTACAGATGTTTGATAATAAAGGCTATTCGCGGTCCAGAGGTCTGGAATTCGAATTAAGAAAGCAGACCAGCCATTATTTCGGCGGCAGAGTGACGTATACGGTACTATGGGCCTCCGGCTATTCTTCATCCGCATTTGATGATTATCGGCGCTCGTTGACCGATATGCCCAATCCCATACGAGAGCGTCGTCTGAACTGGGATGTCCGTCATCAGGTGGTTTTTCGCGGCAATATAACGGTTGATAAGGGAAAACATCCGACCATTTTAGGACTCAAACTGCCCGATGATTGGCTTGTATCGGTCATTTCACAATTTTACTCCGGCCGTCCGTATACACCGGGAACCAATAGTGCGATTGACCAACAAATCCTGTATAATACCAAAACCGGACCGCTTTTTTCCAGGACCGATGTCAAATTTGAAAAGAACATAAATTTTAAAAATATCAGATTTACGCTTGGTTTGCATGCAGATAATATTTTCAACGAATATAATACCTACGTCGATCGCGGCTTCAACGAGTGGTACGGCAAACCATTTACGTATGGACAGGTTGTAGAGGATACCGATCAACTATATAATTACTATGATATGTATGTATTGTTAAAACCCAATCGTTTCGGTGAAGGAAGACGTGTAACGCTGGTGGCGGAAATTTCCTGGTAGGTTGTTAGACCGCCTGTTGTGATAGCTCAATTTTTGGAGATAGCATGAAATTGTACCAGTATATGATACCGGTCAAATTAGTCATCTGCCTGGTGTTCCTTTTTCCCGATAGCCTTTGGCCGCAGTATTATGTCAGCAATGATTGGAAATTGACGACCGTTGGTAAGGTACGGCAGATCATTCTCAACCGGGGCAGGATGAGCAGAAACGGAAATTACGCCGATTTCCCTTATCTGATCGGCTGTGAGTATCCGCCGGGCAGCGGCGATGAACACATCAACGCGACCGGATGGTGGATCGGCGGAATCGCGCCGGGATATGTTAAGCGGGTGAGCGTCGGCGCCGGCGGCAAGACGCCCGATGAATTCTGGCCGACGGAAGCGCCGTGGGATACGATATGGGTCGTCAATAAAGGCAATGTGATGGATATCGGCGGCACCCAGGCGGATGGCACCGTCGACATATACTGGCCCGGTTATAAAGCCATTTCAGATCAGGATTTTGTTTTCCGTTGTAACGATTATCTTGTTCTCAGCCCTTCTCTGGGCGGCAACATTCGCGATCCGCACAGTCCGCTTTACCTGGAAGTCATAGGAACAGTGTACACCTGGTCGAGTCCGCCTCTGGATGAGGTGATCGTATGGACGTTTTATATTATACCGAAAAAGTTCAGTGTCGAGGACGTCTATTTTGCCCTGCAGTTCGGGGCCAGAGTCGGTCCGATCAATAAAAGTCCCGGCGCCGATGATCGGTCCCTATATTTTCCCGAACATAAGATGGTTGCACATGAAGACGGCCCGGGCGGAACGGACGGCGATCCTGCAGGAGCGGCAATCGGATTTAAATTGATTCCTCCGCCAGGACTGGAACTCATATTGAATTATACATTCACATGGGGCAGTGAAGCGCTCACCAGAGACAAGGACGACGATCGCTACGATGCCATAAGCCAGAATTATATCATGGAAAATCAGGAGGAGTATTACGGCGGGTCGGCCTACTTTTCCGCCGGGCCGTTCGATGCTGAACTCGGGGATACCCTGAAGCTGCAACTGGCCGAAATCCTGAGTCCAAATCTGCAAGGTCTGGTGCAAAGAGCCTCGGTGATCGATGAAGTCATTAAAAAGGATTTCAAGTTTCCATCCGGCGTACCCTCCCCGCAATTAAAGACTGAAATCCGAAGTAAAGAAGTGCATCTGTCCTGGTACCCTACGGCTGAAGTAAATCCGGAAACCTTTACGGACCCCTATCGGGCGGATGGAACGCAGTATCCGTTTGAAGGCTATCGATTGTACAAGAGCACACAGACGGCGGATGGACCATGGACTTTGTTAGGGGAGTATGATATTGCCGGTAACGAGTATGGTCAAAATTCTGGCCTGGCTTATGAATATACGGATATCGGGCTGTTGAATAATATTGAATACTATTATTCCGTCACCTCTTTCTCAAAGCCGGATGAGATTTTCCCCTGGCCTTCGGTGGAATCGAGTATTTACCAGAGCGTTGTAGAAGTGATACTGGGCCCGAAAACGCCGGAAACGGTTGGTGAGGTCAGGGTGGTACCCAATCCTTACCGGGGCGATTTAGAATACAGCTCTTATATCCCGCCATGGGAAAAACCGCCCGCGGGTAGAGACTGGATGGAACAGGATCGAAAGATTCAGTTCATCCATTTGCCGAATAAATGCGAAATAAAAATTTATACCCTGGCCGGGAGCTATGTAGCCAAAATCCTGCACGATGATCCGATTCGAGGATATGAAAATTGGAATATGACCTCGGATGTCGGGCAGGCCATCGCCAGTGGAATTTATTTATTCACGGTTAAAGACCTGGTAAATGGCAAAGGTCAGGTCGGGAAATTCGTCGTAATAAAATAGAATACCTGTTCAACCTGAGGGCGTGTACATTATTTAAGGTAAACGGCATATGTTCAATAGATTATTCCTGATAGTCATATTTTTCTTTCCACTCATGGTATTCGGTCAACAATATGAGCGCCCCGGAAGCGCCACCTGCACCTTTTTGATGATCGGTGTGAGTCCCCGGGCCGCCGGCATGGGTGATTCCTATTTTGCCGCAGCCGATGGCGCGGAAGCGACCTATTACAATCCCGCCATGTTAGCCAATTTGAAAGGCCTCCATATCAGCGCCAACCACAGTGAATGGTTTGCCAATATCAGTCATGATTATGTTGCCCTTGCCTATAATCTGAATCAATGGGGCGCTTTTGGTCTCTCCATGACCTATCTCTCAACAGATGAGATGAACGTAACCACACCCTTGCAACCCGATGGCACCGGAGAAACTTTTTATGCATCGGATTATCGCATCGGCATCACCTATGCCCGAGGGCTGACCAACCGGGTGAGTTTCGGCGGCTCGGCCTATTACATCCATTCCGGTCTGTATAAGGATTTTGAAAAATATGCTTTTTCCGGCGATATCTCCGTCATTTACGTCACAGAATTTCGCGACTTTCGCTTTGGCATGAAAATCGCCAATTTCGGCTCCAGCATTACCTATGTCAATGAACAGTATCCATTGCCGATGAATTTTGTCTTTGGTCTGGCCATCAATGCCCTGGAGTTTAATAACCATCGCGTTCTGGCCAGTATGACGACGATGAAACCGAGCGATGACCAAACCCTGACCAGAGCAGGTTTTGAATGGAATATTCAGGATTTGCTTTTTCTTCGTACGGGTTATAAATTCAATGACGACATCGCCACTTTTTCATTCGGCGCCGGTTTTCAGACCGGTGTCGATCGATATCGTCTGAGAATCGATTATGCCTACAGTGAATACGGATTATTGGGAGTTGTGCATCGTTTTGGCTTAAATTTTACGCTATGATTGATCTGAAAATCCGATGGAACAGACCATCGGTGAAAATAAACAAAGTGGGCGATATACTTGTGCATTTTCGTGTTGCAGAAAGAATTTTCCAGAATGCAGTGGTTTTAAACTCGATGAACGTGATGAATTATTCCATTAAACCAGAGCCTATTATGAAAAGAGCAAATTTTGCAATCTCTTATGTTATTTCGTTCATGATGATAATGATTATTAACTGTGCGGTCGTCGAGCCGGACACGATCAAGCCGGAAATAAAAATCACTTACCCCACCCAGGATGTCGTAGTAGGAGATACCCTGCTAATCAGAGTAGAGGCCAGCGACAATGAGGGTATCGCCAGAATTGAATACTATTTTGATGCCCAGCACGATTCGACAGGCGATGATACCTCCGAACCCTATGAACATCTATTGGCTCTTGATCAATTTACGCTGAGTTTGGGCGGTCGCCATACGTTATTTGCCAAGGCGTTTGATGAGGTGGAAAACGAGATGATCTCCAATTTTGTCAGGGTCTATTACAAATGGATCGAGTTGATCGTAGATGAAAATGAACCGTTTAAAAGGGATATTTATAAAATTTTTATACGCAACACCGATGTTAGCCTGCAATTCCGTCTGGAATACCATGGGGAGTGGAGTGATCCTTATCAAAAACTCAGCGGTATTAATTGTGCCATTTTTCTTGATACCGATAGTGACGCCGCCACCGGTATGCCGCAGGATACGGTGCAAACGCTTTATGATTCGTTTTTAACGATGAATGATTCCCTGAGGTATTCGGCCGCCGACATCGGCCCGGATTATATGATCGTTATCGGCCTGGAAGGGGATGGTGTATGGAAATGGGATGCTGCCGGCGTCAATTGGACATTTTTTGATTCGCCGCAATTTGTCAGCATGGTAAAAGATACCAGCTTTTTTGAAATAGGCGTCAATCTTAAAAGCCTACAAATTGAGGAATCGTTGGATATCGTGACGGCAAACATAACTTATACGCCGGATGAGACCTTCTGGGACTGGGTTCCTGATAACGGTCATATCAGATATGATAAAAATGCCGGACTCTATATAGGCAAATAGTGGCAGGATACGACAATATGATTATTCTTTTCGTGATGATTGGCTTATCATGGAGAAGAATGATGGCGCAGTCTTTGAGCGGAAATAATACAGGCGGCTGATCTATTGCGAGTCATCCATTCATCCGCTATCTGGAATAGTACACAAGAAATGGGGCACTACCATGACACATCAACTGATATCGCACCATACTTTTCACGGTTTGATCGCCGCGGTCCATACTCCCATGTATGCAGACAAGCGAATAAATTTTGGTATAATTGAAACACAATACCTCACCCTGGCGGCAAATAAAATCAAAGGCGCCTTTGTATGCGGGACGACCGGGGAATGCATGTCGCTGACGGTTGCCGAACGGTTAAAAACAGCTGAAAAATGGCGAGAAGTGGTAAAGAACGATTTTAAATTAATCATACATGTCGGGCACAACTGTATAGAAGACAGTAAAACAATAGCCGCTCATTCGGAATCCGTTATCGCTGCGGATGCTATATCCGTGGTCGGTCCGAGCTATTTTAGACCGGAATGTATCAATGATCTGGTTCTTTATTGTCGTGAGATCGCCTCGGCCGCCCCCAGAACGCCTTTTTTCTATTATCATATGCCATCCATAAATGGATTGAATTTTCCCATGATTGAATTCATCAAAATCGCGTCAAAAAAAATTCCCACGTTTGTCGGGTTAAAATATACGGACGACGACATGATGGATTTTTCTCAATGCCTTGCCTTCAACGGAAATGGCAAAAACATCCTTTTCGGTCGTGATGAGTATTTATTGTACGCTCTGACTATGGGCGCGAAAAGTGCCGTCGGCAGCACCTATAATTTGGCTGCTCCGCTTTATAATCAAATAATGACTGCTTTCGAATCGGGAGATGTTGCGGCCGCCCAGAAACACCAGACCGCCGCTATCCTGTTGGTGGTGACGCTTAAAAAGTACAGACTGATGGAAGCTCAGAAAGCAGCCATGAAGGCCATAGGGATCGATTGTGGCCCATGCCGCCTGCCGTTGAGGAGCCTGACTGAGAACGAGTATCAAAGCTTGTATGCCGACCTGAGAAAAATCGGATTCTTCTCGTATTGCTCTAAAATAAATCAACTTTCCAATGTCAACAGCGCGCTTTGAGTTCTCTAAACCCGGTCATAATGTCAAATGCTCCCCTTACTGTTAATAGCAATTTATTTTTTTGAGGTCTGAAATGGAAAGAAGAGAATTTATTAAGAGCCTGGGCGTCATCGCACCTTCTGTTTTGATGGCAAACAGTTTTGCAAATGTACTCTCCTGTACGTTGGCACAGGATAGGAAAAAACCGAATATTGTTATTCTTGTGGCGGATGATTTAGGTTGGGGCGATGTCGGCTATCATGGCGCCGAATTTGCGACACCGCATATCGGCCGAATCGTCCAGGAGGGCGTAGAACTGGATCGTTTTTATACCTGTCCGGTTTGCTCTCCGACCAGAGCCGGGCTGCTCACCGGCCGATATCCCATTCGCTTCGGACTGCAGCGACGCACGGTCAAGCCGTGGGGTACGCGCGGCATGCCGCCGGAAGAAGAAACGCTGCCCGAGATGCTTGAAAGTGCAGGATATAAACGACGCGCCATTTTCGGCAAGTGGCACCTGGGAAGGAGTACGATTAAATATCATCCGCTCTATCAGGGATTCACCCATTTTATCGGCCATTATGGCGGTTCCATAGATTATTTTTCGCATAAAAGTATGCGGGCGCTGGATTGGCACCGACAGCTCGAACTCAATCATGATGAGGGATATAGTACCCATTTGATCGGCGATGAAGCAGTCCGGTTTATCAAAGAGAGCAACGATAAAGAGCCGTTTTTCCTCTATGTGCCTTTTAATGCGGTACATACGCCCAACGACGCACCGCAGGAATACCTCGATCGCTTCAGCCATATTGCCAATAAAAAGCGACAACAAAAAGCCGCCATGACCACGGCCATGGATGATAACATCGGAAAGATTCTGCAGGCTCTGGATGAGGAAAAGATTGCCGATAATACACTGGTGCTCTTTTTTAGCGACAATGGCGGCGCAACAGGAGCCGGCTCCACCAATATGCCGCTGCGCGGGGAAAAACACGATCTGTTTGAAGGCGGTATTCGTGTGCCCGCCGCCATCCGCTGGCCGTCGACCATCAAAGGCGGCCGCAAAGTGGATGTGCCGATGTCCTACATCGATGTCCTTCCTACTCTGCAAAATGTGGTTGGAATCAAACCCGATCAAAATAGAATTTTGGATGGCGAGAATGTTTTCGATTACATACAGGGAACCCACACCAGGAGAGACTGGGTATTCCATTCCTATTTTGCATTCTGGTTGCCGCATAAATACAGTAAAACCGATCCGCGTATTTTTACGCTTGAAATAAATGCACTGCACGCCGACGATTGGAAGCTTGTGCGCATCGGACCCAGGCTTCTTGAGGCTGATGATCCGATAAAGGATTCCGAATTATATCTGTTTCGTATTAATGAGGATCCTTATGAAGAAAAAAATCTGGCGGCAGAAAATCCGGATATTGTCCAAAAAATGTTGAAAGAAGTGGTGGCCTTCCGTCGTCTGCAGCCGAAAAACGTCGAACCGATTGCTCTGGATCCCCCCAAGGGCTGGAAACCGCCGGAAACATGGAAAATTCCGGAAAAATAGATCCGAATAACTCCCAACGCAGCCCCGCAGAAAATCAGAGCGGTGATCGCCTTTCCCCGGCCGCCAACAGGACGCCGGTAAAGCGTGCGTTCAAGTCTATGATATAATGAGGAATCTACCGTGAACCGCAGAAAATTTATGCAGATATCAGCCTCCGCCGCATTGGCAGCTTCCTGCATCAGCAACAAGAGCCTGTTTGCTTCGAAAAAACCAAATGTGCTCTTTCTCGCCGTGGATGATTGGAACGATTGGGTAGGTTGCCTGGGCGGCCATCCGGACGTCAAAACGCCCAATCTGGACCGACTGGCACAGAGCGGCGTTCTCTTCACCAACGCCCACTGTCCGGCGCCGATCTGCAATCCATCACGGACCGCCATCATGACCGGATTGATGCCCTCCACATCAGGTGTATATAATAATTCCCAGTGGTGGCGGCCGGTCCTGCCGGATGTGGTGACGTTGCCGGCTTATTTTAAAAACAACGGCTATCGTGTGGAAGGAGCCGGCAAATTGTTTCATCATATGCCGGGATTCAACGATCCACGGGCCTGGGATCATTACTACTTTTGGAATCCCGAGGCAAGAGAAAACGGCTGGGATGAACGCTACCAGACCATGCCACCTCTGCCGCCGAAAGTGCCGGCCACGGATATTCCCGAACATACCAAACCCAATTTTGATTTCGCCCCGCTCGATGTCGACGATGACGAGATGGCGGACGGCAAAGTGGCCGGCTGGGCGGCGGAGTATCTCAAACAAAAATATGAAAAACCGTTCTTCCTCGCCGTTGGCATGTTCCGGCCGCATATCGCCTGGTATGCGCCGCGAAAGTACTTTGACATGTATCCATTGGATGAAATCGAACTACCGCCGGTTAAGGAGGATGACCTGGACGATCTGCCTCCCATTGCCCGCGAATGGGCATTGGATAAGGGCTCGAATCATGAACATGTTAAAAAATCAGATCAATGGAAAAAAGCCGTTCAGGCCTATCTCGCCTGCATCAGTTTTAGCGATGCTCAGGTAGGAAAGATTTTAAAGGCTCTACAAGCAGGGCCTAATTTACAGGATACCCTGGTGGTTCTGTGGAGCGATCACGGCTATCATCTGGGCGAAAAACAACACTGGCATAAATTCACCCTCTGGGAACGCTCGACACGGGTACCGCTGATTTTCTCTTATCCGGGTGTCATCACACCCAATACGACCTGTACGCGTCCGGTGAGTCTGCTTGACCTTTATCCTAGCCTCATCGATTTTTGCGGCCTGCCGGCAAAGGGAGACCTGGATGGTAGAAGTATTGCCAAATTGGTTAAAAATCCAAAAGCCGAATGGAAATACCCCGCTATTACCTCGCACGGCTATCAGAATTTTGCCGTTCGATCGGAACAGTGGCGATACATTCGCTATAAAGACGGCAGCGAAGAACTGTATGATCATCAAAACGATCCCAACGAATGGAATAATCTGGCGTCTTTACCGGAATATGATACCGTGAAGAAAGAAATGGCAGAATGGATCCCTGAAAAAGTCGCGCCCGAAGCACCACGGAAAGGAGCTTATAAATTTGATCCCCGATCTTATACATGGCAGCGTAAACGCGGGTAATTATCTAAATGGCGAGGTTGGTTTTCAAGGAGCCTGCTGTCTGTATGCGTTTCTTTGCGCAACGCCTGGGTGCGGATACCAATAAGCTGAGGTATGAGGATGAAACGACGCGAGTTTCTCAAAAAAACCACATCGGGCATTGCGCTTTCCGGCCTGACCGGTTCGATGTTGCTTCCTGAAACAAGCAAAAGCTTTACCCGCAGTCCCGGCCGCAAATCAGCTTTGGGGAAAAGAATGCCCAATGTGTTGTGGATATGCGCCGATCAGCAAAGATACGATACCATTCATTGTTTGAACAATCCCCACATTCATACCCCTAATCTGGACAGGCTATGTTCTGAGGGCGTTGCGTTTACCCATGCCTACTGTCAGAGCTCGGTCTGTTCTCCCAGCCGGACCAGCTTTTTGACCGGTCTGTATCCGAGCACTGTTCACGTTAATCGCAATGGACTGCCCGCGTTTCCGTCCAGGGAGGGGATAAACCTGATCACGAAACGATTGGCCGATATCGGTTATAACTGCGGCCTGGCCGGCAAATTACATCTCGCTTCTGCATGGAACGGCGTCGAAAAACGGACGGATGACGGCTATAAAAAGTTCTGGTACTGTCACGCGCCTCATCAGGGCATCGGCCGCGGCAATCAGTATACCGACTGGTTGATCTCCAAAGGCATCGACCTGGACAATGTTTTCCGCAAAAACAGGCGCGGGGAGTATGGCGCCATTAAACCGACGTTAGCCGTGGAAAACCACCTGACAACCTGGTGCGCCGACCGCGCCATCGAATTTATGAGTGAAACGAGCGACGGTCCCTGGTTGATGAGTGTAAATATGTTCGATCCACACCCGCCTTTTGATGCGCCGGCAGCCTATCGTAATAGATACAATCCGGAAAAACTGCCGCCGCCTCTGTTTTCTGAAAAAGATGAACCCACATTTAATCAATTACAGAGCCATTTTTTTCAATCAAAATTCAAGATGCCGGACGAAAAGGAGCAGGAACACAAAGCTTCCTATTACGGAATGATCGAACTAATCGACGAGCAGGTCGGCCGCATGCTGGATTTTTTGGACGAAACGGGACAACGCGAAAATACCCTGGTGATCTTTCACTCCGATGGCGGGGAAACGCTCGGGGATCACGGTTTGACCGCGAAAGGATGCCGTTTTTATGAAGGTCTGGTGAGAGTCCCATTGATCATATCCTGGCCGGGGCAGTTTGAACAAGGCCTTAGAAGTGACGCCCTGGTGGGACTGATGGATATTACGCCAACTTTGTACGATATTGTCGGCATCAAACCCGCCTGGACGCACGGAAAATCTCTGTTGCCGATATTGAAAGGCGAAGCCTCGCCGCATGTTCACAGAGAAGATGTGCGCTGTGAATATTACGATGCGCTAAATATGTTCGCGCCCGATGAACCTGAGAAACATACCTCATGCTGGGCGACCATGTATCGCGATGAACGATATAAACTGAACGTCTATCACGGCAACGACTATGGTGAATTGTATGATCTGGTGAACGATCCCGATGAGTTTGATAATCTCTGGAACGATGTGAATTTTCAAACCATCAAAAGCGAGCTGATAAAAAAGAGCTTTGATGCCAGCATCGTGATCGCCGATCCGGGTCCGACCCTGATCGGACGATATTGAAAAAGAATAGAAATAATTACCAATCAAGGATATCTTGTAGGATTTAAGAGCAAGGTCAATGTGAATGGGAAAGGACCGGTATGAGAAAAATTGATCGGCGCACGTTTTTCAAGTCAACTTCCGCCCTTGTTGCGGCAACCATTCCGGCATCCATGTATGTGCCGAGGCTGACTCATGCAGCCAAAAGGCCAAATGTAGTATTAATCACATCGGAGGATACCGGGCCTCATCTCAGCTGTTACGGCGATCCCTATGCCCGAACACCCCATCTCGATGCTCTGGCGCGGGAGGGCGTACGCTTTACCAACGCCTACGTCACCCAGGCCGGCTGCAGTCCTTCGCGGGCGAGTATTTTCACCGGCCTGTATCCCAGCCAGAATGGACAAATCGGACTGGCTACCCATAACATGCATCTGTATCATGAAGATGTGCCCAACCTGTTTCGCTCGCTCAAACAGGCCGGATGTCGCACCGGCGTCATCGGAAAAATTCACGTCAACCCGGAATCGGCTTTCCCACTGGATTATGAAGATAAACTCGGCGGCTTTCAACAACGGGATGTGCGCAAAGAAGCGGCGTCCGCCGTGACGTTCATGAACGATACCGGCCAGCCTTTCCTGCTGATGGTCAATTACAAAGACACCCACCGGCCGTTCATTCGCCAGCAGGCCGGATTGCCAGAAAAACCGCTGGAAGCAAATGAAGTCGAACCTTTACCCCATTTCGGAATTAGAACGCCGACATTGCAGGAACAGACAGCCGACTATTATAATTGTATCAACAGATTAGACGCCGGTATCGGAATGTTGATGGACGCATTAGAAACGTGTGGCCACCACGAGGATACCATCGTGATTTATCTTGGAGATCACGGCGCGGATATGCTACGCGGAAAACGCACCTGTTATGAAGGCGGTATAAAAATTCCCTTGATCATGCGTTGGCCCAAAGGGATTCGACCGGGACAGGTTCGTCACGAGTTGGTTTCGATCATCGACTTGATGCCAACGCTGCTTGAGATTTGCGGAGCAGAGTCGGTCGAAAACCTGCCGGGACGTTCGTTGTCCTCAATCTTCAAGGGGGAATACGTCGCCGGGTGGCGCAACCATCTATACTCCGAATACCATCTTCACTCCGGGCATAATTTTTATCCCCAACGTGCCATTCGCAATCTTCGTTTTAAATTAATCATGAACCTGATGCATGGCCAGCTAAATCCCGGATATGCTTTTACCAATGATAGATTCTTCAAGCCTGGAGAGATAGAGAGACAATTGGAATCGAGTCCGCAATATCTTAAAGACGTATATAATACCATCCGCATCAGCCCGGAATTTGAATTGTATGATTTGTACGCGGATCCGCATGAATTCCATAATTTAGCGGAATATGCGGACTATCAGCACATCCTGCGGCAGCTGCAACAGGAATTACTCAACTATCGACGACAATTAAAA
>JAFGSU010000213.1 GCA_016934435.1 Candidatus Zhuqueibacterota bacterium
ATTTGAGTGTATTCCATTCAGCGGAAGTGCCCAAGGGGTCCGGCTTGAACTATACCGATGGTACCACTCCTTTTGTGCTGGCCAAAGTCCAGGATACCAACGGCAAGACCTTTTATATCATGGAAACCGGTTATCGCGAACGACAGGCCACCAGTCCGTATAAAAACCGCATCATGCGTTTTGAACCGCGGCCGGGCTATTTTCAGGATGATCCCGCCATCAATAAAGGCCGGTCACCCGCCATCAGCAGCGATCCGCGCACCTGGCCTGATGTCTGGCCGGATAAGCTCGACGACGTCGATGATCCGGGTTGGACCGGCAGCTGGAACGGCTATTTCGGCAAGCGCCCTTCCGCCGACCAGGAAAGCTTTACCGTGATGGATGACGATTTTTATGACGCCTGGTCCTATTATCCCGACAACCGCGATTCCACCCGCTGCGGTCTGGGCCTGCGCATCGAGGTGCGCGGCTTTCAGTGGGCCAATCCACAGGCCGGGAATGTCATTTTCTGGCATTACGACATAACCAATGAAGGCACCACCGATTATAACGACAACATCATTTTCGGCATGTACATGGATTCGGGAGTCGGCGGCTCCGCGCTATCATGCGACGGCGTCTACGAATCGGATGATGACAATGCGTTTTTTGACAAATCGTTCGGCCTCAACCTCGTCTATACCTGGGATAAACTGGGCCACGGCCGCGCCCTTAGCACCAACTGCATGAAAACCGGCTACCTGGGCTATGCCTATCTGGAAACCCCCGGCAATCCCTTCGACGGCATCGACAACGACGGCGACGGCATCATCGATGAAGTACGCGATGGCGGACCCGGGCAGCTGATTGTCGGGCAATCAGCCATTTATGACTATGTTCACGCCCATTATGATATGGACCAGTTCACCCGCACTATCGGCACACTGGAAACGCGACCCGCCTATCGGACGGGACGCTGGTGGACCGGCGATGAAGACCTGGACTGGCTACCGGAATTATGCGATACGGGTGCGGATGGCGTCTTTGGCACCTACGACACCGGCGAAGAAGACGGCATGCCGACCGAGGGCGAACAGAATTTCGACCGCACCGATTTAAATGAATCGGATCAGATCGGACTGACCGGATTCAAGATGAACCGCATCCGGCCGGGCGCCGGCAATGCCAGCACCGAAACCGATGCCATCGTCTTTTTCGATGACGGCAAAGCCTGGCCACAACGGTTGTACGATTTTTTCACCGCTCCCAATCCAGACGACCGCTTCGATCAGGCGCTGGTGCTGAATTACAACATCGGATTCCTGTTCGCATCCGGGCCGTTCCGGTTGCCCGCCGGCAAAAGGGAACGATTCAGTCTGGCCCTGGCCTATGGCGCCGATCTGGAAGAATTGCGTTCGACCGTCAAGACGGTTCAACAGATTTACAATGCCAACTATCAGTTCGCCGTGCCGCCCAATCGCCCCACCGTCTATGGGGAAGCCGGCGACGGCTGGGTGCGGCTGTGCTGGGATGACCTGGCAGAACGCGGCATCGATCCGGTTTCGTTACAGGCCGACTTTGAGGGCTATCGAATCTATCGATCCACGGATCCGGAATTTCGCGACCCGCGCATCATCATCACCGGCCGGGGTACCGGGCCCATCGGCAACGGCCGCCCCATGGAGCAATTCGATCTGATAAACGGCAAAAAGGGATTTTCCGATATTACTGTGGACGGCATCGCCTACTGGCTCGGCGAGGATAGTGGCCTGCGGCATACCTTCGTCGATACCACCGCCATCAATGGACAGCTGTACTACTATGCCGTCTGCGCTTATGATCACGGCTCCGATTCGTTGAGCTTTTATCCTTCCGAAAATGATTATTCGGTCTCACGCACGCCGCGCGGCGGCACCATCCTGCCCACCAATGTGGTATCCCTGCGTCCGGAACCCAAGACGCTGGGCTATGTCGGCGCGCAGACATCCGACGCAACCAAAATAAGCGGCAAAGGCGTGGGCTCCATGCAGATCGAAGTGGTCAATAACGAACTGGTGCCGGATGATCATCTTTTTGTTCTGAGAAGCAAACGCGTATCACCCGACAGCGTGCGCGCCACCTACTATGATTTAAAAGACAGCACCGAAAACGAGATGGTTTTCACCAACGGCTATGATCTCGACGGGCTCGGCATCGGACAGGTCGGCAGGGGTTTGTTGCCCATTGTGACCACACCACCAACCATAACCGTGGATCCTGTTAGCGGCTTTACCGAAACCTCGCAAACCAACGTCAAACTAACGGCAGACTATCAACCGCAGCAATCCATTAATAGAATACGACCGGGGTTTCCCAATGACCTGCGCGTCACTTTTAGTGATGTGCCGCTGGATACCTCCCTTCTGGCGATTGGGTTTCCCGCCAGGCCATGCAAGTTCCGCATCGACGCGCTGTATGATGACGGCACCACGCTGCAGCTAAATTTTAAATTTAAAGATAACGATCGCGACGGCACCCTGAGCCGGGCCGATGAATTCATCGACGTGGTTACTTATGTGCCGGAAAAAGGCACACAACCGCAGATCACCTGGCGTCTGAGCGTCGATACCACCGGTCAGTATCTGCGCGGTCCGATTGTGCCCCCGACGGAAGGCGACGTCTATTACCTCTATCTCGTTTATCCGCTCATGGAAGGGGATGCCTTTGTTTTCACGACGACGGCGGAATATATCGATGAAGGTAAAGCCAGACAGGAGTTTTCGAAGGATCCTTATGTGGTGCCCAATCCGTACGTGGGTTCCGCCAGTTTTGAAGCCGAACGCTTTGCCGTTTCCGGTCGCGGTGAACGCCGTATGGAGTTTCGCTCCTTGCCGGCGAAATGTACGATCCGAATATTTACCGTGCGGGGCGAACTCGTGCAAACACTCTACCACGACGGGTCAGCGCAGGGATTTGTCGCCTGGGATTTGCGCAGCAAAGATAATCTGGATGTCGCTCCCGGCTTGTATATCTTTCATGTGGACGCCGGCGCCATGGGCGCGAAAATCGGCAAATTCGCCATCATTAAATAACAGGCAGGTGTGTTATGAGGAATGACTGCAATCTTTTTCATATTGTCACTGGTCGCTCATGCATATATTTTGCGGCCGCGGTTCTGGCAATTCTGTTAATTGCTTTTTTACCCCTCGAATTGCAAGCGCAGAGCAAAACCGGCACCACCATCGGTCAATTTCTATTGATCGAACCCAGCGCCCGATTGACCGGCATGGGAAATGCCGGTGTGGCCAGTTATGAAGAAATTCAATCGGCGTTTTATAATCCCGGCGCTATCGGTCGTTTCAGTGGATACGGCGTCCAGTTTACCCATAGCCTCTGGCTGGCCGGCATCACCTACGATTATGTGGCGGCGGCGCTGCAACTGGGACGAATCGGTAACCTCTATTTAAGCGTCACTTCCCTCAATTCCGGTGAGATCGATGTGCGCACTGTAGAACAACCGTTAGGCACGGGCGAGCGTTATTCGGTGTCCGATATTGCCCTCGGCGTCGGATTCGGCCGCCAGCTCACCGATCGCTTCTCGGTCGGCTTGCAGATTAATTATCTGCAGGAAACCATCTGGCATTGCTCCATGTCCACCGTCGCTTTTAATGTCGGCACCGTCTATGAGCTGATGACGAACGGCGTTCGTCTGGGCGCCAGTATCAGCAACTTTGGCCTGGCTTCCGGATTCCAGGGCAGGGATTTACGCATTCAATACGATAACGATCCCGATCGCTACGGTGATAACAGCAGCCTGCCGGGTGAGATATTTACCGAAGAGTATCCCCTGCCTGTGCTTTTTCGCGTCGGACTCTATTGGCCGCTGCGTCTGAACGAGCAAAACCACCTGAACCTCACGGTTAATGCCTTTCACCCCAATGATAATACCGAGAGCATCAGTTTCGGCGCAGAATGGACGACACTCAGGATTTTGGCTCTGCGAGCCGGCTATCAGAATCTTTTTTTGCAGGACTCCGAAACCGGGCTGACGCTCGGCGTCGGTCTAAAATTGGGTTTTGGCGCACAGCAATTTCAGGTCGATTACGGATGGGCCGATTATGGCCGTCTGGAAAATACACAGCGCTTCTCGATCGGATTTAATTTCTAGCATGTTTAATGTATTATATGCCGCATACTCTCTGAACTCCGTCACGCTTTTCACTTCAATATAAAGTGGCGCGTGGCTCATGATATACTTTATTGTCGATATCGACCAAGACCTCTGAATATCAGGCTGATACGGGACGGATGATGGAAGGAAAATTTTCGAATAAATATGGCTATTTTACTCCGGATGGCAACGAGTACATCATCGTACGTCCTGATACACCAAAGCCATGGATAAACGTCATCTCCAACGGTGACTATGGCTTGATTATTTCTCAGGCCGGCGGCGGTTTCAGCTGGCGCTCCCACAGCAATTTTAATCGATTGACGCGCTGGCATCAGGACCTGATCCAGGACCATTGGGGAAAGTTTATCTATTTGCTGGATCGCGCCAATCGCACCATCTGGTCCGCAGCCTATCAGCCCGTCAAACATCCAGGAGCCCTTTATCAGTGTCGGCACGGCATCGGTTACTCGGTTTTAAGCTGTCAGCTGGACAACATCCATAGCGAATGGACGCTATTCGCCGCCGAATCGGATCCGCTGGAATTATGGATTCTCAGGCTCGAAAACAGCGGCAAAACAAGACGAACCCTGTCCATATTCACCTATCTGGAATGGTGTCTGGGCTTTGCTCCCGACAACCATCGGGAATTTCATAAAGCCTTCATCGAAACCGAATTTGACCCCGCAGAACAAATCTTTCTGGCTCGAAAACGACTGTGGGAAGTGCCAGATGACAAAGGCAGACACTGGAATCGCGATTGGCCTTATACGTCTTTTCATGCCTGCAGTGAAAAAGTGACCGGTTATGATGGGGATAAGGAAATATTTCTCGGCAACTATGGGGATCTCAAAGCGCCTGCTTCGGTGCGACAGGGCATGTGCGAGAATTCGAGCGGCAAATGGGGCGACGGCATGGCTTCTCTGCACGTGGAATGGTCTCTGTCGCCCGGCGAATCAAAAGAGATGGTATTTCTGCTGGGCGCCGTTGATCAATCCAAACCGGCTTCTGACCTGATAAAAAAATATCGCAACATCAAAGCCGCACAAAAAGAATTGGCGACGGTCAAACAAAGCTGGCAACAGCGTCTGGCCCCTCTCAGGGTAGAGACGCCGGATTTTGCTTTTGATGTGCTGACCAATACCTGGCTGAAATACCAGACCATTGCCTGTCGCCTGATGGGCCGTGCCGCTTACTATCAACAGAGCGGCGCTTTCGGTTTTCGCGATCAGCTGCAGGACAGCCTCCTGATGCTGCCTTTGGACAGTGCCGTTACCCGGCGCCAGCTTCTTTTGCATGCGGCGCACCAGTTTGCCGACGGCTCGGTTTATCATTGGTGGCATCCCATCACCGAGACCGGGTTGCGGACCAACGTCAGCGATAATTTTCTCTGGCTGCCTTTTGTATTGAGCGAATACCTGAAAGAGACCGGCGATTTCGGAATTTTGCATGAAGAGGTTCGGTTTGTCGACAATGACAGGCCCGCCTCCATGTGGCAGCATGGCCGGCTCGCCATCAGTCTGGCGCTGCAACGACGCAGCGAGCGGGGATTGCCTTTTATCGGCGACCATGACTGGAATGATGGTCTCAATGCGGTGGGCAACGGCATGAAGGGAGAATCCATCTGGCTGGGTCATTTTTTGCACAGAGTATTGCTGGATTTTGCCGATATTGCCTTTCGTATCGGCCAGAAGGATGCCGGCGAGACCTGGCTCGATTCGGCCGAGGAGATAAAAAACGCGGTTCGCGAACATGGGTGGGATGGGGCGTGGTATTGGCGCGCCAGTAAGGACGACGGCGGCCTGGTGGGCAGCGCCAGTTGCGAGCAGGGCAAGATATTTCTCAATGCGCAAACCTGGGCGGTTATCGGCGGGACGGCTTCGGACCATCAGCAAATCCAGGCCATGGAAAGCGTTGAGAAGTGGCTCGACCGCGAATTTGGCCCCATTCTGCTCTGGCCGGCTTACTCTCAGGTGGACGCCGATATCGGCTATCTTTCGCGCTATGCGCCCGGCAGACGGGAAAACGGCGGACTCTATACCCATGCGGCTGCCTGGGCCATCTGGGCGGAAACGTTATTGGGGCGCGGCGATAAAGCCTGGAAAATGTATGAAAAACTGTCACCGATTCTGCGCGGACTCAATCCGGACCTCTATCACGTTGAACCCTATGTAACACCGGGCAACGTCGAAGGCCCCGATTCACCCTATTTCGGCCGCGGCGGCTGGACCTGGTATACCGGCTCCGCTGCCTGGCTCTTTAAAGTGAGTGTCAATTCGATCCTCGGCGTTCAGGCGACTCTGGACGGCCTGCAGATCAATCCCTGCATACCCTCTGCATGGAAATCTTATTCAGTACAACGCCGATTCCGGGGCGCGGAATATATTATCCATTTTGAAAATCCTGATGCCGTGCAAAACGGTCTGCGTGCAATCGAAATTAACGGTGAAAAAATGCCCCTCTCCGGCTCTCCCCGCACTTTCCTGTTACCCATATTTGCCGCAGATACGAAACACGAAATTCGCGTGACCCTGGGTAACCATTGAGCCTATTCGCCGGCGGAATTTCTTTTTTCAGGAAAAGGCCGTACAGGAGTCGGACTGCACCATCATGATCAATTGAGACTACCCACAGGGAGATACCAATGGCTGAAAAAGTTCTGATATATCTGATAGCGCTCGGCGCAATAACAGGTCCTCTCGCCGCTTCGGACTTGTCGGCGGGACATGAAATAGACGGGGATATGCCGATTCAATCCGAACAACCTATGCCGGCATCGGCTCATACTGCCGTATACAACGCGTCTATGAACGATAGTATGCTTCTCGATCTGGTGCAGCAGACCGGGGTGGATTTTTTCTGGCGCGAAGCCAATGCCGGCAACGGCCTGATCAAAGACCGCTCGGCTTCTTATGCGCCCTGCAGCATCGCCTCCCTCGGCTTTGGCCTCACCTGCATCTGTATCGGCATCGACCACGGCTGGATTCCGCGCGATGTGGGCCGCGGACGCATCCTGACGGCGCTGAAAACCCTGTGGCAGGCGCCGCAGGGACGCGATCCCGTGAATGATGCCGGGTATAAAGGATTCTTTTATCATATGCTCGATATGAATACGGTTAAACGCGCCTGGACCAGCGAACTTTCTTCCATCGACAGCGCCTTGCTCTTCGCCGGTGTCCTCTATTGTAAACAATATTTTGATCGCGATGATCCAACCGATGCAACCATTCGCAGTCTGGCCGATTCCATCTATTATCGCGCCGATTGGGAGTGGATGCGAAATTATCAGCCCGGCATCCTGATGGCCTGGTATCCGGAACGAGGATTTACCACAGCGCAATGGCGCGGGTACAATGAAGCCATGATCCTCTACATTCTGGCCTTTGGTTCCCCAACTCATCCGGCGCCGGTTTCGTGCTGGAACGCCTGGACCAGCGGATACAAATGGCAGACGCATTACGATTACACCTATGTAAACTTTCCGCCCCTTTTCGGCCATCACTATTCCCATTGCTGGATCGATTTCCGCGATATCCAGGACGACTATATGCGGAAAAAGGGCATCGATTATTTTGAGAATTCCCGTCGCGC
>JAFGSU010000214.1 GCA_016934435.1 Candidatus Zhuqueibacterota bacterium
ACCGACGCCGACTGCGCGGGTTGCCCCGACGGCAGAACCGTGTGCATTAACGGCGTCTGCGTGCGACCTCCGGATAATTCGAAAAAAAACGATTAAATAAAGATATGATTACGGATGCGCCATTAACGGTTCCTGGTTTTTTGCTTCGGCTTCGGATAAAACCGGCGCTTCTCAGCTTTTTTTAGTTGCGGACGTTCCCGCTGCCTCACTACCATTTCGGTCTGCTTTTTGGACAGAAACTAACAGGTGCACCGGTTTAAGGGTTATACAAAATATATTTTTTGCATCAAGTGCAATAATAATGAAAATCAAGACAAAGAGGCCGTGATTGCCATCCCGAATGGGGAACTTTTAGAAGGAGAGATACCTTCAAATAAAATGAAACTAGTCCAAGCATGGATTGAGATTCATCGAGAAGATTTATGGGATTTGCATTTGAAATAGCGCTTTACCCTCACCCTGTCCCTCTCCCGCGAGCGGGCGAGGGAACTGGTTTTTGAGATTTTTTGGATTTTTCGGACAGCCTCATGTTTTAATGTCTTCCTGCCTTATTTCACCAATATCATCCAACGTTGATCCCATTGCGACGCCACGGATATGCGATAAAAGTAACTTCCTGAAGCCAATCCTTCGGCGTTGAAAACAACGGCATGTCGTCCCACATGAAGCCGCTCCTCCAGCAAGCCCGCGACTTTCCTGCCCAGCGCATCATACACATGCAGCGTCACCACCCCATCCTGACGTAATGAAAACGGGATGGTTGTGTCGGGATTGAACGGATTGGGATAATTCTGTCCCAACTCAAACAGCCCGGGTTGCTGATCTCTTCCTTCCACTCCTTGTCCCGTCTCCGGGAAAAAATATTCCAGGATATCGTCCAGATGGGCTCGCCAGTTGCCCCAGCTGTGGCCGTCATGGAACTCCTGATATCGAAAAGGGTATTCCTTCGCCTGCAAAACCGGTACAAAATTGCGCACCAGAGGGATCAGCGAGGCGATATCATAAGTGCCCAAATCCAGATAAAGTTTTAGTGGGAGACGGTTTTTTTCTCGAAAGCCCCGGTCGAGCGATGGTTGGATAAAGCTGGATTGCGCCGCGACGTTGCCGAATACCTCCGGATGCATAAATCCAAGATACAGCGAAATATTGCCGCCGTTGGAAGCGCCCATCACAAGCCGTCGATCCGGATTTTTATCGATACGATAATTCGACTCGAAATGGGGCATTAATTCCTTGATGATAAAATCGCCAAAGGCATCCTGCTTCGCCCCGGCATATTCCGGCGTGCGATCCACGGCCGGCACGAATAAAGCAATCAACGGCTCGATTCTTTTATGGTAAATAAGAAAATCTAGGACGTTATTCATCTTTGCCAGATTGACATAATCCAATCCATCGTGCACCAGGATCATGGCATAGGTTTTATTGCTTTCGGCATAGCCGGGCGGTGTATATATTTTTATCCGCCGGCTGTTATTCAGATGGGCGCTGAACACCGTGCTGTCCTTAACAGTGCCGTGCGGGATGGCGGCATCGTATTTGATTTCTTCCGGGGGAATGTATTTGGGCATGCGCAGCTCGGAATTGGGCCCGTAACCGCCGGTCACCTGATTGGGATTGCGCGGATCTAGAATCCAGCTGTAGCCGTTCAAAATTAGTTTATAATCCAGGCGCGCATCGGATTCAAAGTTTTTTGTCACATACCAGAGGTTGGTGGTGGATAATTTGAACATGGGGAATCCATTCACACTCCAACCGTTGGCGTCGCCCGGCACATGCACGGAACTGGCTGTACCATAATATAGAAAATGTACCAGGGTGTCGTTTTCAATATAGGGAAAATCACCGACGGCTACCAAAAAGCTGTCAACAAGCGCCTGACGCTCTTCCGGTGGTGAAATATTTACTTTTGTGGTGAATTGGACGAATGATTGTGCGCCCGACAATGAGGCAAGCGTCAAAAAAATGAGTGTACATTTCTTCAGCATCCATTGTCTCCTGATAAAACAGGCTCATGTGGGATCATGAATTTTGATTTACTATATTTTGTTATGTTGGCTTTGTCGGCTCTCCAGGATCTATATTCGGGGCTGTTCAAATAATTATTTTACCGGCACTTTTGGTATGATACTGTCCGAAAAGTACGATAGTATCTGTCATTATTATCAAGTAACGGCATAACCCCCTCATCCTGTCCTTCTCTCCGCCAAAAAACGGACGGACAGGCCCCTTTGAGAAACGGGGGAGAAGGCAGTAGTAACGTAGAATATGTATGTTTTTGGGCCTTTTGCGAAAGCCTGGATCGCTCATTTTACTATTTTTTAGTTGCATTCAGGTCATTTGACTTCTTTGCACTGGAAAATCCATCAGAGGTCAAGCCCGCAGACAGGAATGTCCGCGTTCCGTGTCTCCTTATTTGACGTACAGCATCCTCCTGCTCAGTATATTGCCGTCGTAAAACAGGCGATACACATACACGCCGCTGGCAAACTTTGATGCATCAAAACTAACTTTATGGCGGCCGGCGGAGAATTCCTCACCGGCAAGGGTTAACACTCTGCGCCCGAGCATATCGTAGACGTATATTCGCACCTGACCGGCTGCCGGAATGGTGAATGGAATCGTGGTCAGATTATTGAACGGATTGGGATAATTCTGTCCCAGTTCCAGCGTCAGAGGTACTGTCGGACCCTCCGCCACTGTCACGACGGCTGTTGTCTTGAAACGATAAATCTCTGACCAGACGCTTGTCCCTAACTGATTAAAAGCGCGCACGCGCCAGAAATAGATGCGATTCAAGTCCAGATTTTCCGCGACGTAGGAGGTATCGACAATACCGTCTTTGTCGATGACGACGCCCGAGGGATCGAAATTCAGGTTACGCGATACCTGCAATCGATAATAATCCGCGCCACTCACCGAATGCCATTGCAGCGGCACAGTAACGGGAATTTCAAACTGGTTATTTCCGGGATAGGCCAGGACGGGCACAGCCGGCGATCCGGGAACGAACGATCGGATCTCGGAATAATCGCCCCATCCCCCGGCATTGGCGGGGCGCACGCGCCAGTAATAGCGCGTCTGTCCGCAGAGTCCCTTTATGGTGTAAAAAGTATCAACAATACCTGCCTGACTTGCGAAAAACGGTCCTGAAAAATCATCGTTTGTATTTACCTGAACTTCAAAAGACGCCGCAGATTCCATCGCATACCAGCGCAATGCCAGACTATCGGCCAGTCCGCCCTCATCCTGAAGGGGTGATGCCAGCAAAGGCGTTTGCGGAGGATAAACCTGAATAGTAACACCCGCAGTACTTTCATAGCCATAATGATCCAGTGATGTTACGGTGTAGAAATGCGGTCCTTCGGTCGTCGGCACGGGCGGCGCAAACGACGTCTGATAAGAAATATCTACGATATAAGCGGGATCGACCATATCCCCGGCAGAGAGAGAAGGCATGGCATGGTGGTAGATCAGATATCGACGGGCGGAGTCACCGTCCGCGGCTCCAGAGGGCGCTTGCCAGTTCAATTGCAGCTGGGCGCTATCAGATCGTCGTGAATATAACAGATTGCGCGGCGACAGCGGAACAACATCGTCTTTCCAGGTCATCACCGGCTGCACGGCTCTAAAACGATAAAAGTCGGATTTTAAACTGTCTGTAAATCCCTTAAGGTTATCGCGTATGTTCAGGGCGCGGAAAAAAACGCTGCCGCCGCACGCCTCGTTGGCACGATCGAGTCGCAGCTGATTCGGCATCTCGCGATTGGTCCAGCTGCTGATGCGATAAGCGGCATGACCGGGATAAAAATGCAGCCCATTGATCCTGGAGGCCCACCATGGCATCAGTTTGGCGTAATCCTGCGAGCCACCGATTTGCCAGTAGAGCTGCGGGGTCAAATAATCCACTGTCCTGGCGTTCAGCCAGGTCAGGGCATCACAATAAATAGCGCTATAGGCCGAAGTGCCGCTGATGCCCGGCGGATTGCCGGCTTTCCAGATGCCAAAGGGACTGATGCCGAATTTGACCCACGGCTTGGCCGTTTGAATGCTGTCATGGACCATCTTTACAAGCAGGTTGACGTTGTCGCGTCGCCAGTCGGCCTTGCTGGTAAACCCGCGGCTGTAACTGGCAAAAGTTTGGTCGTCCTCGTTGGATATGCCGTAAAAACCGGCGCCGCCGTCCGGATAGGGATAAAAATAATCATCAAAATGCACGCCGTCAATGTCATAACGCCGCACTACATCCATGATCACACCGGTTACATAGTCACGCACATCCGGCCGACCGGGATCCAATAGTTTTAA
>JAFGSU010000215.1 GCA_016934435.1 Candidatus Zhuqueibacterota bacterium
CCACAGCCGTCACGGATGTGGATGGCGTCTATTCCATACCGCAAGTGCCGGCGGATGCATACGATCTGTACGCGTCAGCTACCGGTTTTGAAGATGCGGCGGCTCCAGCGTCGAATCCGGTCACTGTTGGTGACGGGTGCAATGTCTATTCAGCCGACTTGACCCTGCCTGATGTCTCGACTGATGCAGCGGCAACAGCGGCCACGCCGGCGGAATTTGCACTGGGACAAAATTATCCCAATCCTTTCAATCCGTCGACTGAAATACAATTCACCCTGGCAGCGCCGGCCCGGGTGCACCTGCAGGTTTTCAATCTCCTGGGCGAAGAGGTTAAAACCCTGCGCAACGCCTCTCTGCCCGCCGGTACTCACACGGTGAGCTGGGACGGCACCGATCATCGCGGCGCCAGAATGGGCAGCGGCGTGTATTTTTATCGATTGGAAGCGGTTTACGGCAGCGAACGATTCCTTCAGATGCGACGCATGCTGCTGATAAAATAAGGGCCACAGGAGGTCAAAACCTGAGATTTTCCGGACTTGCAATCCTGAATTTAGCGTTGCTATCGTTGACCCAATTCCACGAATCAGAACGTGGTGAGAAGCCACTTGCTTCAATCCACGTTTTTTATATGTTTAGTATCCTGAACCGTAAACATGAGGACTCGTGACTTTTCATATCCGGAAACAATCCCCATTCAGATGGATGGGGGTGGCGATCATTTTGCTAAATTTCGTCTCAGCGATCACGGCACAAATCCAGTCGGCGGACAGCAGCACAGTTAGGAGCGATGGCGATGCGGACCTCCTGTTTCGTATCAAATGGTCGCGTTTGCAGCGATTATTGCAGAGCGCCCATCCGGACAGCACAGGCATCACATCCCTGCCCGCCGAGATTCAGCAACTGATCCGGGAGGCGATGGACTATGCCCGGCAGAATGATTACGACACCGCCATCACCTTCATCGATGTCGTACTGAATTATTTGCCGGAACGATCGGTCTCACAGACGAGCCAGGCCGCCGAAACAAAGGGCGCGGATGTATCCACACAGGTTTTTTGCGGCAGCGACCTCTGGCAGCAGAAATTCAGTGTTTCGATCTCGGATGCAGACAGCACCATTTTCGAAGATCAGGGCAATGCCTTTGTCGGGTTGCGTCTGGCGGTGAATGCGCACAGCGGTTTTCTACGACAGAGTCGCATATACATGGAAGCGAAATACAGCCAGGAATACCTCTATGGCTACCTCGATGTTAACCGCCGCAGTCATGCAGGCGCCCGTTATTCCACCTATTTTGAGAACCGACTGGAAGGCATCAGCTATTTCAAAGAGAAAGAATTGCGTTACTGGCACAACCGCACCAGGGCTCTGGTCGCCTGGCAGGTAGGGGCTAAAACCACCCTTTCCGCAGAGGATGAGATACAGGTGCGCCGGTATGCTTACGATTCCTCCCTCTTTTCCAGTTATTGGCAGAACCAGGCGGCGCTGTTGCTGTCGTGCGACCTGCCCTTGCTTTCGAAAACCGATATCCGCTACGATTTTCGCATCCGCCAGTATCAGAATCGATCGGCGCAAAACTATTTCGAGAACCTGCTCACCATCACTCTGTGGCCCAACTTGCTGCAAAAAAATCAATTCAGCTCCTACACCCAGCTGCGTCTGCGTGACTATCATCATGGCATGGTGGATTCGCTTTTGACCAATCCCTTCAATGAATTGTACCATGAGAGCAGCGCCAGGGTCTTGCTATGGCAAAATCTAAGCCTGCATCTGGGCTTGACCCTGAATCTGCGCCACTATCGCTTTTACGCCGAAGCCATGCCTGATTACCGCGACCTCACAGGCGAGCTGGCGCTTGAATACCTGTTTTTCTCGTTCGGCTCAATAAAAATCGGCTACCGCAACCGGTGCAAACATCACTACTTTTCCTCGCCGGACCTGCAAAAGACCGCCGAAATTGAAGATTTCTACGCCCATGCACCCGCGGTCGAAGTGGATATTTATTTGGGCCGGTTTTTACTCAACATCAGCAATGTATACGAGATACGGCGCTATCCTTCCTCCCCGGATGGATCGCTTTCGCTCTATTCCGACCGCGACGTCAACACCCTCTTCCTCCTTCTCTCCTGGGCGATCTCCTCTAAATGGGAAGTCAATGTGATGGCCAATATCGATAACGATTGGGCCCGCAATCCGTATTCTTCCGATTCCCGCAGCAACATAATTAATTTTGAACTTTTATTTAAACTATAATTTTTGTATTTTAACAATTAATTCACGATATCTAAATCAACACCGATTCGGTGCCTGCAGGTTAATTCGCCAAGCCTGTGGGTGGCACATTTTCAGGTTAGGGCGCGAGTTAACACCGAATTTGCGTATCAACATTGGATCGAATTATGCATCTTTCAAACAACAGGCTTTATCTCGGGTTATCGATTATCATCCTCGGTATTTTTGTCCTGTTGACCAACACAGGACATATCATACATATCGGCGCGCTGTTTCTCGGTGCGATTTTCATCGCCAGCGCCGTATTGTTCGCCAGGCTATTCATGCGCGATGACCGCAAATGGTGGGCCGTCATTCCGGCGGGTATACTGTTCACTCTGGGCACCCTGGTGATCATCGACGGATACCATCTGCTGGGGGCGGTTTATCAATGGATCGTTTTATTTCTCGGTATCGCCATGACCTTTGCATTTCTCTGGACGCGCCGCGATGCGGAGAACAGGTTGCATTGGTGCATTTATCCCGCCGTCGTCACAGGGCTTATAGCCATTTTATTATACCTCGGCGGTATCCATCGCCTGGATGGCGGAACGTTCATTGCCCTCCTGATTATGATGGTCGGTGTATGGCTGCTGGTAAAAGCGATACGGTCATAATATGGCGCAACCGCTGGAGAACACCATAGAGCAACGCGCTCAAAAGCGCAACATATTGTTGCTGGCCCTGGGGCATTTTACCAACGATACCTATCCCGGATTTCTGGCGCCCTTACAACCGCTGTTAATGAGCCGTATCGGTTATGGCCTTACTCTGGCCGGCCTGCTCACCTCCATTCAGGCCATCGCCACTTCCATCACCCAGCCGATTTTCGGCCATCTCTCCGACCGTATGAAGCGCCCCTATCTGGTCGTTTTCGGCCCTCTCATCACTGCCGTTTTTGCCGGTTCCATCGGATTGTGGCATCATTACCTGCCCCTGACTTTGATCATTCTCATCAGCGGGCTGGGTACGGCGGCTTTTCATCCCCAGGCGGCTGTGCTCACCGGGCAAAACAGCGGCAGGCGCCGCGGCCTTTCCATGTCCATTTTTGTCACCGGCGGCAACGCCGGACACGCCTTGGGGCCGGTGATCATCCTGGCCGTGGTTTCGCTGATGGGGCTTGAGTACAGTTATATCACCATCGGGTATGGTGTTGCGGTGTCCTGGATACTCTGGCGATTTCTGCCCAGATCACTGCCGAACACATCGCCCCCTGCCGGCAGTCCGCGGTTTCATCCGGTCCGTTCCGGTCACGGGTACGCTCTTTTTCTATTATGGTGGGTCGTTTTTATTCGTGCCTTTATCATTTCGGGCTTTCTGACTTTTGGTCCCATCTATTTGCACGATAAACAGTTTTCCCTGGTAGTGGCGGGCGTGGCCAACACGATATTTGAAATCGCCGGCTCCCTCGGCGCTATGCTCGGCGGCACCCTATCGGATCTGATGGGCCGAAAATCGGTTATCCTGTTATCGCTCATTCTGGCCCTGCCGTTTTTTCTCGCTTATCTGTACAGCGATGGTTATATCAGTTTGTTTTTTCTGGCTTTGGCTGGTTTTTTTCTCTATTCATCCATTTCCGTGAATATCATTATGGCGCAGGAACTGTTTCCGCAGCGATCCGGCACGGTGTCGTCGTTGATGATGGGCTTTGCCTGGGGTGTGGGCGGATTATGCGTGACCCCGCTGGGCGCCATCGCCGAAAAAATAGGTGTGCCCGGCGCTTTGCACGGTTTGAGCTATCTTACGCTCATCGCGTTTGCAGCCGCCTGGTTCATTCCTGATAAAAAAAGCCGCCAGGAAATCATCCCCTGAGGAGTTATAGCGCAATGGACGCACAGGATCATCTCACAAAACTTCCATCCATCGACCTGTTGTTGCAGCAGGAAAAGACTATGGACTGGAAGCGGCACTATTCGCTCTCAATCATCAAGGGGGCGTTGCGCGAGGCGCAACAGGCCATCCGTCGTCAATTGCAAAAAAAGCCGCCGGCCAAAATCACACGCCAACAGCTGATGGAGGATATTCTGCAATTGGCTGAAATGCGATTGATGGATCTGCTAGAGCCGCGTATTCGACCGGTGATCAACGCCACCGGCATCATCCTGCACACGGGTCTGGGGCGGGCGCCGTTATCAGAAGCAGCACAAAAAAATGTGCAAACGGTGATGCAGGGATACTGTAATTTAGAAATCGACCTGGACAGCGGCAAACGCGGTGAGCGTAATAACCATGTTGTGCCGTTGCTCTGTCAATTATGTCGGGCCGAACATGCGGTGGTAGTGAATAACAACGCCGCGGCGGTGTTACTGGTGCTGAACAGCCTGTGCGCCGGCAAAGAGGCCATCATCTCCCGCGGCCAGTTGATCGAAATCGGAGGCGCCTTTCGCCTGCCCGAAGTCATGGAGAAAAGCGGCGCCATCATGCGCGAGGTGGGCACCACCAATAAGACAAAATTGCAGGACTATCGTAAAGCCATCAACGAAAATACCGGCGGCATTCTGGTGGCGCATTCTTCCAACTATCGCATCCTCGGTTTTACCGAGGAGGTCGAACTGGCTCAAGTCGCAGAATTAGCGCACAGCCGTAAATTGCCATTGATTCACGATCTCGGCGGCGGTGTGCTCATCGACCTGCGGCGGTTTAATCTGCCCTATGAGCCGATGGTTCAGGACAGTTTGAAGGCCGGCGTCGATGTGGTTACCTTTAGCGGCGACAAGGTCATGGGCGGGCCGCAGTCGGGTTTGATCGTCGGCAAGAAAAGGTACATCGACGCCATCTACCGGAATCCGCTTCTGCGCGCTTTTCGCTGCGATAAATTGACCTATGCCGCCCTGGAAGCCACGTTACGGCTCTATCTGAATGAAGACACACTGCTGCGCGAACATTGTTCGCTGGCCATGTTCAACGCCGATACCCAATCGCTGCGCACGCGCGCCGAAAAACTGGTGGCGGCGCTCAAACCTTCGCTGCAGCACCACC
>JAFGSU010000216.1 GCA_016934435.1 Candidatus Zhuqueibacterota bacterium
GCCGCATGTATCCCGCAGGGGGTGGACGTTTTCTCAATGAGGATGATTTAAAGTTGAGGAGACGCGTGGTATTCCTCGGCTCCGAAATCAGTAAAGAACTGTTCGAAGAAGACGCCATCGGCAAAAACGTTTTCATTGATGGATTGCCTTTTAAAGTGGTTGGCATTTTGCCGAAAAAATTGCAAACGGCCATGAACAACGGACCGGATGACCGTCGCGCCGTCATTCCGATTTCAACCTTTAAGAGTATCTACGGTTGGCGATATATCCACAGCATCATCATCAAACCGGTGAACAATCAGTACGATGAGTTGATCCAGAGCGAAATTTATCGTATCCTGGGCAAAAAATATCGCTTCGATCCCAAAGATAAAAAGGCCGTCTCTGTCTGGGATATGAACGAAGCCATCGAAATTCAGGATAAAGTGTTTTTGGCGATAAAAATCTTTCTTGCCGTTGTTGGGTCCATGACGCTGATTATTGCCGGAGTAGGGGTGGCCAACATCATGTACGTCGTGGTGAAAGAGCGTACCCGTGAAATCGGCATCAAACGCGCTGTCGGCGCTCGCCGATGGCATATCATGCTGCAGTTTATCTTTGAATCCCTCCTCATCGCCGCCATCGGCGGCCTGATGGGGATTTTCCTGGCCATGGGCATTATAAAATTAGTATGGACGATTCCGGCCGGGGACGGCCCCATGCAATTTCTCGGCAGACCCTTATTATCCACCAGCGTCATGCTGCTGACGGTGAGCATTCTCTCCATTATCGGCTTGCTGGCCGGTCTGTTCCCCGCCCGCAAAGCCGCTCAAATCGATCCGGTCGAGGCGTTAAGGTATGAATAAAAAATTATTGCTGCTCAGCGGCCCCTCCTGCGTCGGCAAAACACCGATGCTCAAAACGGTGAAAAAACTGCATCCGGAAATCAGGTTCGCCATGCCTATACTTTATTCCAGCCGTAAACCCAGACCCGTCGAGACGGAAGGCGTGGATTTCTATTTCCGCTCCGAAGAAATGATCCGTAGTTTTTCTTCCGAACAATACGTCGTCGGCAAAGCACGCACAGTGTGGCAGGCGCTCGATTTGCAGGAATTGCAGGCGCTGTTTACCCAATACGATCGTCTGGTGCTGGAAATTTATCCGACTCTCGGCAAACTGTTCCTCGAACATCCACGAATACGGAAAATGCGCAAACAATTCACTTTACATACTGTTTTCATCAGTCCATTACATGAGGATGAGATTTCAAGTCTCCAGCATACCATGGGATTCCCCTCACCCGACGATGCCGTGGCGGCTGTGATGCTGCCCAAGTTAGTGGTGCGATCCCAGCAGCAGGGTAAACTGATCACTCTACAGGAAATGGAGGACCTGCGCTTTCGCGCTTCGCGCGCCTTTGCCGAAATCGAGATGGGGAAAACATATCACACCATCCTCATCAACCATGATGGAGAAGACTCTTACCACTGGCGCTACACCCCGCCCATTGGCGACGCAGGTAAAACATTGAAAGCTTTTGTAAAAATCCTCAGCAAATAAACTATTGTTCTTGCACTCCAGGAAAAATTTGGTTAAATTTAAGGGAACAAAACATCCTGATGGATGGTTGGATAAATGGGCGAACAAATAAACTGTTCTTTGATACAAAATATATGGGGACGAATTTGGTTTCGACGGGAATCATGGTGGTAGTGGACGCATGTCGAGGACCCCGGTACCCTCGTTAATAAACTGGGAAAAAAAGTAAACGCAGACAATTATGCGTATGCTCTGGCTGCCTAATTAAAGGCAACCACGTCCATCGCGGGTTGCGCCTGCTGGGCCGGCGAATGGACGTCAGATACAGCGGGATAGCTGGACGGAATGCTCTAGTCTTGACAGCGAATTTTTACAGAGCTGGGTCATGCCCGCTTGGTCCGCTGTGCAAAGCATGACCGAGATTTAATCAGAGGACTAAACATGTAGATGCTGCTATGGCCGGATTTTCGGACGTGGGTTCGACTCCCACCGTCTCCACCAGCATAACAATCCTGTCAAGTTTCATGGAAATAACGGACGGTTATTAAATTTTGCACTTGACAGCTCTCCTTCACCGGATGGCATTTCAAATCGAATGATGCCCACATCCCTGGCATACCAGTAATAAGTACTCCCGGCAAGAAGACGACTGCACGCCTCATCCAGATATTCGTATTGCAAATGCATCTTAATGCAATCAGCAAAGGTGCCAATACCGGTTTTTTGCGATCCTGCATCTTCAATTCTACCGGTGACTCTAACCCGGCATCCTGTTCCATCATCGCGTTTCTCAAAAACGTGTAAAGAGAATGTTTCTCCAATTTTATCGCTGATAGGCGCAATGGGTATTGCCGGCTCAAAATAAATATTGGGTATCGTCGCAACATCCGGCTGAAATGATGTCCAATAGATCTGCTTGCCTTTTAGGAGATAGGTCTCTTTACATAGAATCGTTTCGGAGGAATCGTACATGGCAATGGTATACTGCTCGCCTTTCTGCAACATTGCTACTTCTGTTACTTCCATAGTATGAATTAGGCCACTATAAAACCAGGTATAGCCCAATTTGAGAGGAAAATAAGCGGCGGGGGAAAACGATTTTGTACAGGTCAGCCCCCAAAAGCCAATAAATAGCAAAGCGGTCAGTAAAAGTGTACGTTTCATTTTATTCCTTTCCTTTACCCCTCATACGCCACGCACTGCCTGTTCATACAAAACTCCACACCTTTATTATGCTCATTTTTTCAATTTTTTCCAAATAAAAATTGATGTTCCTGCCTGGAATCACCGGATAGATATTCTTATTGCGCATCCGATAAATCTTTTAATATTCTGTTGCATTTTACAGTGAATCCTACTATACTACAGAAATTGTATTGACGTGACGAGCAAACAGTGCCCGTCCGTCACGTAATTTTTGCTGCGTCCAATGAGCGCTTTTTCGTCGCAGCCCTCATTTTTGATCATCGCCTTTGCCCGGGATCAAGTTTTCGGACCGATCCGTGTGAGGTAGTATAATGGCAAAAAAACAAATCCCCGATCCCCTTGAAATAAAAACATCGGTGACGCGGACGGAGTATCAGTTCGATCGATACCGACGAACCATCAGTCTTTTCCTCGGTCCGATGGTGTTCGCATTGATTCTCTTATTACCCATCGCTTCCTTGACTCCGACAGCCCATCGATTGGCGGCTGTACTGGCATGGGTTTTGATTTATTGGGTTGGTGAAGCCTTGCCCATACCGGTGACGTCGCTGTTGGCGCCCGTACTGTGCATCATACTGGGCATTGCACCGCCCGCAAAAGTTTTTGCCCCTTTTTCAAATCCAATCATTTTTCTTTTCCTGGGCAGTTTTCTCCTTGCCCGCGGCATGATCGAGCAACATCTGCATCAGCGCATTGCCCTGAGCATCCTCTCTCTCAAATGGGTCGGCAATAGCCCCGCCCGGCTTTTGATTGCTATTGCCGTAATTCCGGTGCTTCTTTCCATGTGGATCAGCGACAGCGCAACCACCGCCATGATCTATCCCATCCTGATCGGCATTATCTCCGCTTTCGGAACTCTTATGGAGAATGAAAAGAAAAACAGGATCTCAGAAAAATTCTATACAGGCCTTTTACTTACCATTTCCTATTCCGCACTCATCGGTGGCGTCGGTACGCCCATCGGCACACCACCCAATCTTATCGGAATTGGTATGATTGAAGAATTGCTGCATGTTCGGATACATTTCTTCCAATGGATGACCCTGGCCATTCCGATTGTCCTGGTCATGTGGGTCATCATGGTATTCTATATGTTGAAGCGACATCCGGCCGCGGTGAAAGAGTTCCCCGGATTGGTGGGAATCATCAAACAACGTAGAAGCCAATTAGGTAAGTGGCAGCGAGGTGAAAAAAATGCATTATTCTGTTTCCTGGTAGCGGTTGTGCTCTGGATTTTCCCGGGTATTATTGCATCCATACTGGGGACAGAAAGCCCCATTTACATATTTTGTGAGCATCATATTCCCGAAGGCGTAGCTTCACTGGTGGCGGCTGTCCTGCTGTTTATCTTACCCGTTAACTGGCGCGACCGACAATTCACCCTCACCTGGAAACAAGCCGTTAAAATTGATTGGGGGACGATTCTCCTGTTCGGCGCCGGCCTATCCATGGGCAGTTTGATGTTTTCGACCGGTCTGGCGGATGTGGTGGGCGAACAACTGATCGCAATTAGTGGCGCAACTTCTCTCTGGGCGATTACAGCTATCGCCATTGTTCTCGCCATCTTTTTTACCGAAATGACGTCAAATACCGCAACAGCCAACATGCTGGTACCCATTATGATAGCCATTTCACAGAGTGCTGGCGTCAACCCCATCCCGCCGGCCATAGGGGTTTGCCTGGGAGCGAGCCTGGCATTTATGCTGCCCGTATCCACACCATCCAATGCCATTGTTTATGGCTCCGGTCTGGTACCCATTACCATGATGATACGCGCAGGAATCGTTCTGGATATTTTAAGTTTTATTATTGTATTTTTCGGATTACGAATCCTCTGTCCTTTGCTGGGCTTTATTTAATCGAGGCCAAGATTAGATTGGATGCGAACAAGATTCGCGCCCATTGGGATTAATCCAGCCCTTCTGCAAGATTCGAATCATTCGATTACCACAATAGCCATCACCCTATCATTTGACGAGCATAGCCTTGCGTATGGCTATAAATTGATCGGCCTGCATACGATAAAAATAGACTCCGGTCGGCAAGCGCGCGGCATTGAACACGACTTTATAGGCGCCGGTCTGATAAGGCCCCTCTATGATGGTTGCAACCTCCCTTCCTTTGATGTCATATATTTTTATCGCAACCTTGCAGGTTCTCGCCACTGCAAATTCGATGGTCGTCAATGGATTAAATGGATTGGGATAATTTTGCTGTAACCGATATGTTTCCGGGCGTGTGACCGGCAAAGGATGAACATCCGTTATCAGCCGTCGCGATTGAAAAAGATATCCGGCATAGAGATAAACGGTTTCATCATGCTGTTTGCCGAGAACAGGCTGTCCGACGACGGCAACGACGCTACGGGCATGATTCGCCTGCACGCCGGCGCCATTACAGATCACGCTGTTTTGAATGAGATATTGCGCCGGCGTTATCGCCACCGCACATATTACAAAAAGTATTACCGCATTACGTGTTTTCATTTTTTCCCTACCATTTATTTTTCAACAGCCAATAAAATGTGATGGGTACAAGCACAGTGCCAAATGCCAGCCTGCATCGCTGCAAAGACTTTATTTGCCTCTTTACTATTTATTGGGCAGCGGTTCATACTGTTGATACTTGACTCTGTCTGTATATTCTATTCCCGATTGTACGCTTTTATTCAATTCTGCTGGATAGATATATTTGCCGCGATATTTCTCCTCTTTCTCCAACACCGGTTCAATGCGATGGGCATTGGCAAAGGCGTCCCTGCGCACACCGGTCACCTGCCAGGATATTTCAACATCTTTCCCGCCTCCGGCAATTTTAAAACGGTTGTCATTTATTTTTTCCGCGATGTATACAGGCGCAAAACCACCGACGCAGGTGAGCTGATAGCGAAAATCCATATTTAACGCCTCAAAATAATCGGGCAATTGTACCCAGGCCTCGCCGTTTTGATCCAAGATCACATTGCCGTTATAAATATTCATCATATCCGGACTTTCGACGAACGAGTGTTGCAGATACTTGTTTTCATGGTCGAGAGGATGGTCGATTCTGAAAGCGCCGCCGCCCTTGGTTAACGTACCGGTGATGCTGACATTGCCGCTGAAATAGCCGGCATAGTCGCCGCCGTTGCTTTTTTCACCATATACAGCAGTCCCGGTATTACTTTGTCCATAGACACCCCGTCCGCTTGCGGAAGTGCCGCTGACTCCGTCGCTGCTGGTGCTTGCGCCCCAAACACCGGCTTTATTATTACTCCAACCACTCATCCCGTAATTGGGATAACCGATGGCGCCCGCATTTCCGCTGCTGCTTTCTCCATATACCCCGTAGCGATAGCCGGTGGCGTACCCATAAACGGCGGCATTGGTCGAGCTGGATCCGCCTCCCTGCACTTTATACACCGTAATGGTGGTATTTGTATTGACATCATCCCCGGTAATGGTGTTATTTTCAATCTTGGATGATTGAACCGCATTATCCTGAATCATAGCTCCTGAAATTGCATTGGTTTGACCTTCATTGACGTAGCGGCCATCCGTATAAACGGTATTGAGCGACACGTCATTCGCCGAAACGGTAATACCTGTTCCGGCCCCAACGTTCAAAGTCACTTCGCCGGAAGCGCCGCCGCCGCTCAAACCATCTCCGGCATTCACTGCAGTAATATCGCCGGAACCTGAAGCGGCCGCCTGCCAGGTGCCGACGCCGCTGGCATCCGAAGTCAGGACGTAACCGTTTGCAGCTCCTGTGGGCATCTTGAATCCGTTCATCTGCGCCGTACCTGATACATCCAATCTTTGGGCCGGACTAATCGTTCCAATGCCCACATTACCGTTGCTTCGTTCGATGTGTAAACGGGGCGTACCGAGTGTCATAAATTGGATATCATCGCCACTCATGAAAAGCAGTCCTCCTGAAGTGCCGTCACTGCCGAGCAGCATCTGGTTGCTCCCTGATAGCGTCGCCATGCGGGTGAACGATCCGCTTGAGGTCCGCCAGTACAATCCCAGACCATTTTCGAGATAGACATCACCGCCACTCACATGTAGTTTTCCGGTTGGTGCCGTTGTTCCGATTCCGACTGAGCCACCGTTATTCACATAAACGGCGTTTGCCGGGGTTCCATCCGATGCATCAAGAGAATGGCCGTCCGGAACCTGAAATCCCAAATCCGATTGCTGCACTGTCCCATTTACAATCATGTCGCCGGTGACCGATCCCACCTGACCCTCATTGACATACAACCCGTCGGTATAGAGGGTGTTTAACGACACCGCATCCGCCGCCACCGTGATACCTGTTCCTGCGCCCACATCCAGTGTAACCTCTTCGGAAGCGCCGCCGCCGGTCAAGCCGTTGCCGGCATTCACTGCTGTAATATCGCCGGAACCGCCTCCGGCAGCCGCCGTAGTCTGCAGCGTGCCGTCTGGGAATTTAATGCCACCTGAAGTGGAATGAATAATGCCATCCACCTGAACTCTCTCCGCAGGAGCGGACACACCCACCCCAAGCTTTCCTTCAATATATACATCGGCTTCTCCAGAACCCGGCCTTTCAATGTTCAGAGGATAGTTGATGGAACTGGTGAGGTGAATTATCGGAATTCCTTTGAATTTTATTCCCCCCTCTGTTTCAAAATCTCCGTTCCGGTTCA
>JAFGSU010000217.1 GCA_016934435.1 Candidatus Zhuqueibacterota bacterium
CAGCCCGCAATAATTTCAGCATTATCCTCTGCAACACAGATGATCTGTTCGTCCGCACCGAATATCACGCCAACCAGCTCCTCAAACACGGCATCGCAGGGTTGATCTTTATGCCCACTGCTGCTGAACCGGCCAAAAATAATCTCATCATCGAAAAATTCAAACAGAAGAATATTCCGGTCGTACTGGCGGACCGGGAAATACCGGGCGCCGAGTACGATATGGTTACCACCGATAATTTTCATGGCGCGTTTACCTTGACGGACTATCTTATTTCAAAAGGCCATCGCAAAATTGCCATTACCCTGAGTACCTTATTCAGCAGTGAACGAACCCGGCTCGAAGGCTATAAAGCAGCTTTAAAGCATCATCATATTAAAATTGATCCATCGATTATTTTCACAACCGAAGAACGGTTCATCGAAAAACAGTACCGGGAATTCGCCCGATTCATTTTGTCGCAGAGGGAAAAATACTCGGTTATTTTTGCCGGTAACGATCCCATCGCCTATATCATTTATAACGTCGCTTCCGAGCTGAATATCTCCATTCCTGCGGAGTTATCGTTGGCGGGTTATGATGATCTGGCCTTTTCTGGCTCTCATCCGATGGAACTCACAACCATTCACCAGCCCATCTATGAAATGGGGCTGGAGAGCATGAAAATACTGTTAATGCGCATGCAGGGCAAGGCGGCTGTACCGCAAAAAATAATACTGAACTCCCATCTGGTGGAGCGTAAATCCGTCATTTCTGTAAATCATGAAAAACTATAATTATAATCTAGTGGGATGAACCATGCACAAAAAAATTAGTGTCGGACTGATCGGCACCGGCCGTCTGGGCAAAATGTATGCGGAATTTTTAGCCTATCGCGTCCCCCAGGCCAATCTGGTCGCTGTGGCGGACCTCGTACCTGAGCGAGCCACCTATTGCGTGGAAAAATTCGGTGTACCCAAATGGTACGACAACCATCACGATCTCAATTATGATCCTGAGATCGACGCGGTGGTGGTGACCGCTACTACCATCAATCATAAGGAAATCATCATCGATGCGGCCGAGGCGGGTAAATCCATTTTCAGTGAAAAGCCTCTGACGCTCAGCTTGAGCGATGCCCGCGACATTGAAAAGGCGGTTAAAAAAGCGGGTGTTTTCTTTCAGATGGGTTTTCAGCGGCGCTTCGACAAAGGATTCGCCGCAGCCAAGAAAAAAATCGACCAGGGCATCATCGGCACACCGGTGGTTTTTCGCGGCTCCTCGCGCGATCCCTATCGCCCAAGCCTCGAGTACCTGAAACCCGAGAACAGCGGCGGGCAGATACTGGATATGGCCATCCACGATATCGACATCGCGCGCTGGTACATGGGCGACATCCGGTCGGTCTACGCCATCGGCGAAGTCCTGGCATATCCGGAAATAAAAGAGGTCCATGACACCGATAACGTAGTCATGCTGATCAAGTTTGCCAATAACGCCCTCGGGGAAATAGATATCAGCCGCAACGGCGTCTACGGCTACGATATCCGCGCCGAAGTACTGGGAACCAGAGGCACCCTGCAAGCCGGTTACCTGCGCGATACGCCCATCCTGGTGATGACCGAAAACGCCGTCACCCATGATGTGGTGCCCTATTTCCCGGAACGATTCGGCGAGGCCTATGTGGCGCAATTGAACAACTACCTCGCCAATTTGAGCGAGCAAAAGGCGCCTCCAATAACCATTGAAGACGGCATCAAAGCGTTGCAGGTGGCGGCCGCCGCCACCCATTCATTACAAAAAGATGTACTGGTGCCGGTGAAAGATTTTTAAACTGAAAGGAACCGTCATGCGTGCTGTAACACTGTTTGCTGAATGGAGCCCAAAACCCGGCTACAAGTTAGGCTCAAAAGATATCGAGGGGAAACTGACATACCTTGGCAGCAAGGTATGGAGGAATCCAAGAATCGAAATGGTCGACAAACCCGAACCGGTGCCGGGGCCAACCGAAGTATTGCTGCGGGTGAAGGCGTGTGGTATATGCGGCAGCGACGTGCACATGTACCAGACCGATGACCAGGGCTATATCTATTATCCAGGATTGACGGCTTTCCCCTGTACGTTAGGGCACGAGTTCTCCGGCACTGTAGTGGCAGCGGGTGAGCAAGCTATCAATAAAATTACCGGACAGAGATATAAAGCCGGCGAAGCAGTTTGTTCGGAGGAGATGATGTGGTGTGCCCAGTGCCGGCCCTGCGCCGACGGTTATCCCAACCATTGTGAACGCCTGCAGGAAATCGGTTTTTCCGTCGACGGCGCCTATGCAAAATACATGAAAATGGATGCCCGCTATCTCTGGAGCCTCGATCCCCTGCGTGAAATCTATGGTGAGGAAAAAATGTATCTGCTCGGCAGTCTGGTGGAACCGACCTCGGTCGCCTATAATGCCGTCATCGAACGCGGCGGCGGCATCCGGGCTGGTGAACATGTTCTGATCATGGGCAGCGGGCCGGTGGGCATCGCCGCCTGCTCGGTGCTGCGACGATCCGGCGCCTCCAGAGTCATCATATCCGAACCGTCGAAATCGCGGCGCGATATGGCCCTGGCCATGGGCGCCACCGATGCCATCGATCCCACGGGCGTCAACGTTGCCGAGGCGGTGCTGGATATCACCAAAGGTATGGGCGCCAAAATCATCCTCGAGGCCACAGGCCTGCCCTCCGTGGTCTGGCCGGATATCGAAAAAATCATCTGGGAAGGCCGGCAGCTGAACGCCACAGTGGTGCTGGTCGCTCGCGCCGACGACAAGATTCCCATGAACGGCGAGGTGTTTCAGGTTCGACGCGCCAATGTGGTCGGCGCCCAGGGCCATTCCGGCCACGGCACATTTCCCAACGTTATCAGCTGCATGGCAAGCGGCATGGACGTCACGCCGTTGATTACAAAAAAAATAACTCTGGATCAGACCGAGGAACACATCAAGCTGCTGCAAACCAATCGGGAACAAGTAAAAATTACCGTGCTGCCTGAATAGGGGAACAGGGACGAATGGATTTTTTTCTCAGCGTATCTGTGAACTCTGCGGTCAAGAACTTTAGCTAAATGAACTTTTACAAACAATAAACAGAAGGAATCAAGAGATGACAAAATGGCTCACAACCAATCGCCCGGACCTCTTTTTCGAGGATACCTCCGTCGGTCGCATGAAAAAGAAAATCTGGGAGGCTTCCGAACAGAAAATCGACAAAATACTGGCGGACTATGGCATTCCATCCGCTCCTGAACTCGGCAAGCCCGGCTCGTATATTCAGACCACCATCCGTCACAAAGTAGTGGAAAACCGCAAGAAGAACGATATCGTTTTTATCCCCATTGGCTGCACCGAACAGCACGGCGATCATACGGTGACGGCGCTGGACACGTTCATGGTTACACAGATTCTCGAAGGTGTTCGCCGCTTTACCGAGAAAAAGGGCGCGCCGTGCAGCCTGGTCTTTCCGCCGCTCAACTACGGCGGCCACCCGCATCATCATATCGGCATGCCCGGCACCATCCATCTCGAAGACGAAGTGGTCAAGCGCATTTTGATCGACGTCATGGTCGGATTGTGGAACGACGGTTTTCGCAAACAGATTCTGGTCAACAATCATGGCCATTCCTGGCTGATGGAAGCGGCCATTCAGGAGCTACAAAAGACCTGGAATCTGCCGGGTATTTTCCGCACTCTGGACTGGCACCGGTCGGTGCGCGAGTTTTTCCGCACCAAGGATCGCGGCGGCGATTGGGATGATGATTTCGTCCACGCCGATGAAGCGGAAACATCGGTGATGCTGCTGCTGGAACCGCGCTTCGTCGAGATGCATTACGCCGAAGAGACCAAAGTCGAAGGTTTTCTGCCCGACGGCCATTTCGATAAAGCCGTTGATCCTTTTGCCCGCCCCAGCCGCTGGTCCGAGGGTCAGGGCCATTCACCCATCGAACTGGCATCGGTGCCCGAAGGTGTGGTGGGACGACCGACCATCGGCGACGCCCAAAAAGCAAAGCGGGTCATCGCGGCGATATCCTCCTATCTGACCCTGATCAACGACGAAATCCTGGCAGCTTTCCCGCCGGGCAAACTGCCGCCGATCGAAAAAACCACCATGCGCACAGCCGCGGAGATGGAACCCTATCTCAAAGAGCCGTTCACGCCGGGCTGGCGCTCTATCTATTCTATTCCGAAGATGGGGCTTTGATGGCGTATAAATTAGGCATCGTTCTATCGACGCAGCCGGCTTCTTTTTCGGCTCTGGCATACAAGGGCCGGCTGGCGGAGAACCTGGCCAAGATCAGCGAAATGGGGTACGACGGCGTGGAACTGGCTGTGCGCGATCCCGCATTGATCGACCTGGCGGATTTGCAGCGAATGCTTCACCAGCACCATCTGCCGGTTCCGGCTATCGGCACCGGTCAGGCGTTCGGTGAGGAAGGCTTGTCCTTCACCCATCCGCAGGCAAAGATTCGCCGGCAGGCCATCGCACGCATTCAGTCACACATGGCGTTGGCAGAGGCGCTTGATGCGGTGGTGATCATCGGCCTGATCCGAGGTCGCCTTTCAGCGGGCGTTTCGGCGGATCAGGCTCGCACCTGGATGTCGGAGGCGTTGCGGGCGTGCGTTCGATCTCACCCGCGGGTGAAACTGGCCATTGAGCCGCTCAATCGTTATGAGACCGATATCCTGAATACCGTGGCCGAAACCCTGTCTTTTATCGATGAACTGAAACTCGACCAGGTCGGCTTGCTGCTCGACAGCTTTCATATGAACATCGAAGAGCCGTCGGTCTTCAGGAGCATTGAACTGGCAGGGAATCGCATTTTTCACGTCCATGTCGCCGATTCCAATCGCTGGCATCCCGGCGCCGGACACATCGATTTCATCGAATTCGTGCGCGCACTGGACAGGAGCGGATATGATCAATTTATCTCAGCGGAGATTCTACCCTTGCCCGATTCCGACTCCGCAGCCCGTGAAACCATCACTTACATGAAGGAGCATGTTTTTGCTGCAACCTGAGAATGCAAAATATGCTACTCGTAGAGCAAAACTGGAAATGCAGCACATCCACAAGGTGTTTCCGGGCGTGGTGGCTCTGGATGACGTTCAGTTCGAGTTATGGCGGGGCGAAGTGCATATCCTTCTGGGGGAGAACGGCGCCGGCAAATCCACGCTGGTGAAAATATTAAGCGGCGCTTTTCCCATGAATAGCGGTCAAATTTTGCTCGATGGCGAAGAGATTCACATCAAAAATCCGCGCCATGCCCAGACGCTTGGTATCAGCACCATCTATCAGGAACTGAATCTGGTGCCGCAATTATCCGTCGGCGAGAATATTTTTCTTGGCCGCGAACCGATGGTTGCGCCCGGTTTGATTCAACGAAAAAATCTTTACAAAGAGGCGCAACGCATTCTGGATGGATTGAACATCGCCATTGATGCCCGTACACCGGTTCGGAATTTAAGCATCGCGCACCAGCAGATGGTTGAGGTGGCCAAAGCCCTGTCGCTCAATGCCAAAATTCTGATCATGGATGAGCCCACTTCGGCCCTAACAGACCAGGAGATTCACTGTTTATTCGACATTATTCACACCCTTAAGCAGCGGGGTGTTTCTATCATCTATATCTCCCATCGCATGGATGAGCTCTTTGAAATTGGCGATCGCGTCACCATCCTCCGGGACGGCAAATATATCGGCACACGCACGATCACTGATACAACCAGGGCCGAACTCATTCGCATGATGGTGAATCGCGAAGTAAAAGAACAATATCCAAAACAGAAAGCTGTTATAGGCGAGCAGGTCCTCCGGGTTGAGGAATTGAACCGAAAGGACGTCTTAAAAGATATCAGCTTTTCACTCAATAGAGGAGAGATTTTAGCGTTTGCCGGGCTTTTGGGTTCCGGCCGCACCGAACTGGCGCGGGCTATTTTCGCCGCTGATCCTATAGACAGCGGCCGGATTTTTATTCACGGAAAACTGGTAAAAATTAAAAAACCTCGATCCGCCATCAACCATAAAATGGGCTTTCTCACCGAGGATCGCAAGTCGCAAGGACTGATTTTGAATCTGTCGGTCAAAGAAAATATCTGTCTTGCCAGTCTCGACCGATTCAGCAGAATGGGCGTGGTTAATACAAGCGGTGAACGCACGGCTGCCGATCATTTCATCAAAACATTGCGTATTCGTACGCCTAATCGGGATCAGAAGGCGCTGCATCTGAGCGGCGGCAACCAGCAAAAGGTGGTGATCAGCAAATGGCTGTGTTCGCAATCCGATATTCTCATCTTCGACGAGCCGACGCGCGGCATCGATGTCGGCTCCAAGGTTGAAATTTATCAGCTGATGAACCGGTTGACCGCCGACGGCGCCGCCATCATCATGATTTCATCCGATCTGCCGGAAGTACTGGGGATGAGCGATCGTATCCTGGTAATGTGCCGCGGCGGGATCGCTGCGGAATTTACAGCAGAAGCAGCCACCCAGGAAGCCATTTTACACAAAGCCATCGGGGAGAATTGAAAGAGACATGAGGCAATTTTTGATATATTATGGCCGGCAATTTGGCACCCTCATCGGGCTGCTGGCGCTGTGCCTGGCGCTGTGGATTCTGACGCCTCATTTTCTCACCGTATCCAATCTTTTGAATATCGCCCAACAAACTTCCATCAATGCCATCATCGCCGTCGGCATGACGTTCGTCATCATCACTGCCGGCATCGATTTATCGGTCGGCTCTATTTTAGCTTTATCCGGAGTGGTCATGGCGACTACATTAAAGGCCGGTGTGCCCTGGCCCATCGCCGTGCTGGTAGGTCTTTTGGTCGGATTCTTTTGCGGTATTGTCAATGGTTTCCTGATCACGCGCGGCAAATTACCGCCGTTTATATCGACGCTGGGGATGATGAGCGTAGCCCGTGGTGTAGCATTGATGTTCACCGAAGGCAGGCCGGTGTCGGGATTTTCAGATCAGTTCCGATTCATTGCTAACGGTGAATGGTTTCATGTGCCTCTCCCGGTGATTGTCATGATAGGCGTATATCTGCTCGCCCATTTTTTGCTGACCAGAACAAAATTGGGCCGATACACCTACGCCATCGGCGGCAACGAAGAGGCGGCACTCTTATCCGGAGTAAACGTTAATTTTTATAAAACGGTGGTCTACGGGCTGTGCGGCTTGCTCAGCGGCCTGGCGGCAGTTATTTTGACCGCGCGATTGAATTCGGCGCAACCCATCGCCGGCATCATGTATGAGCTGGATGCCATTGCCGCCACCGTCATCGGCGGCACCAGTTTGATGGGAGGTGAGGGCAGCATCGTCGGCACGCTGATCGGGGCCCTCATCATGGGCGTTCTCAGAAACGGATTGAATCTTTTAGGTGTCTCTTCGTTCATCCAGCAAACCGTCATCGGATCGGTGATTATTCTGGCTGTCCTCATCGATATGGCGTTAAAAAAACAGAAAAAATGAATAGGAAGTTAGCATGAAAAAAATACTCATTCTTTTTATTTCCACCGCGCTGTTGTTTGCTTGTCAGCGCGGCGAAAAAACAGCGACCGGTCGGCCTGTGGTTGCGCTGGTGATGAAAACCCTCAATAATCCTTTCTTCATCGATATGCAAGCGGGCGCGGAGGAGGCAGCCGAACAATTACAATTTAAGTTGATCGCACAGGCGCCGGAACGGGAACTGGATGTTGAGAAACAGATGCAGATCATCGAAAATTTGATCCAGAGAAAAGTGGATGCCATCTGCGTGGCGCCTTCCGGTTCAAGGGAGATTGTACCCGCCATCGTTAAAGCCAATGAAGCGGGCATTCCGGTTCTGGTAGTCGATACAAGGGTGGATTCCGTCAGCTTGCAGCAGGCAGGCGGTTTTGTTACCACATTTATCGGTTCCGATAATATCGATGGCGGTCGCCTGGCGGGTAGATTTATCAGTGAAAAGTTGAACGGCAAAGGTAAAATTGCCATTCTCGAAGGTATCCCCGGTCATGAGACCGGCGATGCACGCCTGACGGGATTTCACCAGGCCATAGCTGATTATCCGCAAATCGAAATCGTCGCTTCCCAGACGGCGAACTGGGAACGGGATCAAGGCTATAACGTCTTTCAGAATATCCTGCAATCCCATCCGGAGGTTCAGGCGGTGTTTGCCTGCAATGATATGATGGCCCTGGGCGCCATCGAAGCCATCTCCGCCTCAGGGAAAACAGGGCGCGTCATGGTGGTTGGTTTTGATGCCATCACCGATGCCCGCGACGCCATTGCCAGCGGAACGATGGCTGCCTCCATCGCGCAGAACCCACGGGAAATGGGTCGATTGGCCATGGTGTATGCCCACAAGGCTATTCAGAAAGATACCATTCCGCCCACTATTCCGGTGAAAATTGAATTGGTTAGACCATAAAGTGACATCGCGATGATGCTGTTATTTCCAAATCTTTAATTGCTTTTTTATCAAATATCAAGTTGCGGTCTATGTTCAAGTGGACATCCGCAGGCCGCTGAAGGAGAAAATAATGGAAACAATGAAGGCGTTGGTTTTCAAGGGTATAGGAAAAATTGAACTGGAACAAATGCCGGTACCGGGGCTATCGCACCCTGCAGACGTCATCATCAAGGTTGCCGCATGCGGGATTTGTGGTTCGGACGTTAAAATCCTTGAGGGAAAACATGCCTATAAAGAGAATATTATACTCGGGCACGAATTTAACGGTGTGGTTGTGGATATCGGTGAGGGTGTGACGTCGGTGAAGGTCGGAGATCGCATAGCGCTGGATAATAATCCCCGCTGCGGATTGTGCGACTTTTGTCGCATGGGTATGAGCAGTCAGTGTGTAATGATAAAAGAAAACACACTGGGTGTTTTTAAACATGGGGGGTACGCAGAATACGTGGTCGCGCCGGAGAGCGTTTGCTTTAAACTTCCACCGGAGATCGATGATATTACCGCGACGCAGGTGGAAACCCTGGGCACGGTCCTGAACGGCATGAATACCGTGGGGATGCAGCCGTGGGATTCGGTCCTGGTGCTGGGATGCGGTCCGATCGGTTATCTGTTCACTGCCCTGGCAAAAAATATTGCCGCGCAGGTTGCGGTCACCGAAATAGACCCGTTTCGCATCGGCGTTGCGAAAACATTCGGCATTCCGGTTATGAATCCTGATGAGACGGACCTGGAAAAGGAAGGTAAAGCGCTGACGAATGGGAAAGGCTTTGATATCGTCATCGATGCCGTCGGCACCCAGTTAGAGAATGCGCTTAAATATGTCACGCCCGGCGGCAAGGTGCTGGCGTTTGGTATGGACGACAGCGTTAAAGCCACCCTCTCGCCCTACTGGGTCACGCGCAAGGCGATAAAAATATTGGGCACCTATATCGGTCAAAACACCATTTTACCGGCAATCAGGATACTGCAGGCGCAGAAAATCGACCTGGGTCCTTTTTTCACCGAGACGATTCCACTGGAGCGCGGCATTGGCGCATTCATAAAACTCGGTCTGAATTTGGCGACCATGCAGCATATCCCTAAAAAAGCGATGAAAATTACCCTCAAGCCGTGAACAAACGCCTATGAAAAATATCTTGCGATTTTTTGCCGCCGGAGAAGATAAACCTCTGATTACCGATAGCGGAGAAATCGATCGCAAATACCGAAGGCTGCGACTATCCGTCATGCTGGGCATCACCCTGGGGTACGGATTTTTATATACCTGCCGTCTGGCTCTGTCGGTGGTAAAAAAGCCGCTCATTGATGCCGGTATTTTTTCCCCGGACGAATTGGGCATCATCGGTTCGGCGTTTTTTTATGCGTATGCATTCGGCCGTTTGACTAACGGATTTTTGGCCGATCATGCCAATATCAAGCGTTTTTTCCCTTTTGGCGTGCTCATTTCCGCCCTGATTAACCTGACCATGGCCGGGACTTCGTTCATCTGGATATGGATCATTTTGTGGGGTTTGAACGGATGGTTTCAGGGATTTGGCTCCCCCTCCAGCGTGGTGGCCATGTCGCACTGGTTCAGCAACCGTGAGCGCGGTCGCTATTACGGCATCTGGAGTACGGCCCACTCGATCGGCGAGGGACTTACCTTCGTCGGTACAGCAGTGCTTGTGAGTATGCTGGGCTGGCGCGCCGGATTCATCGGGCCGGGATTTTTCTGTATCGCTACGGCTGCTGGTTTATATCTCGCCCTGCAGGATCGACCCAGAACCCTCGGCCTGCCTTCCATAGCCGACTGGAAGAACGATCACGGCGCGGCAGTCGAAGTTGATAGCGGGAAAAAAGCGACTCTCAAAATGCAGCTGCTGATTTTAAAAATGCCGTCCATGTGGATTTTAGGTATCGCCTGCGCCACCATGTCGGCTACCCGTTATGCCATCAATAGCTGGGGCATTTTATTTCTGCAGGAAAGCCGAGGATTTACCCTGGTGCAAGCCGGTGGCATTTTAGGCTTGAATACTATTGCCGGGCTCGCCGGATGCGCCGCCTATGGATTTATTTCTGACAAGCTGTTTAATGCCCGCAGACCGCCGGTGACGCTCCTCTACGGGTTGCTGGAGGTCTTGAGCCTATCATATATCCTTTTTGTGCCGAGCGAAAACGTCACTTTGTTGACGCTTGCTTTTGTTTTGTACGGATTCAGCCTGAGTGGCATTCTGGCGGCGCTGGGAGGCCTGTTCGCCATCGATATCGCCTCGAAAAAGGCGTCCGGCGCAGCCATGGGATTTATCGGTGTATTCAGTTATCTCGGCGCTGCCATTCAGGAACGCATCAGCGGGTATCTGATTGAGCAGGGCACTATGATTATTGAGGGCGTGCGATCATATAATTTTGATCATGTCGTGCTGTTCTGGATCGGCACTTCCGTTGTTTCACTCCTCGTCGCCAGTACGCTCTGGCGGGTTCGTATTGCAGAATGAAAATGGTAGTATCAAATGCAAAACCTGTAATTGATGTGCGGTGGCAACATGCTCCGGGAAAAACCAAATCGTTCTTGTGTCTATAAAATGAGAGGATGAATGAAGAATCCATTCCGATTTTTTGCAACCGGTGAAGATAAACCGCCGCTCACGGATCAACGGCAAATTGATCGTTTGTATCGTCGCCATCGTTTTTCGGTCATGATGGCGATTACCCTGTGCTACGGTATTGCCTATACCTGTCGGTTGGGATTATCGGTGGTGAAAAAGCCCCTCATCGACGGCGGTATATTTTCCGCCGATGACCTCGGCATCATCGGCTCGGCTATTTTTTACGGCTACGCCTTTGGCAAGCTGATCAATGGCTTTCTCGCCGATCACGCCAATATCAAGAAATTTCTCGCCACCGGAATATTGTTATCCGCTCTGATCAACATTGCCATGGGCTGGTCGGCTATGCTTTGGGTCTGGATTCTTTTGTGGGGATTCAACGGCTGGTTCCAGGGATTCGGCGCTCCCGGCGGCATCGTTTCGCTATCGCAATGGTTCAGCAACCGTGAGCGTGGTCGCTATTACGGCATCTGGAGCACGGCCCATTCCATCGGCGAAGGATTGACCTTTGTCGGATCCGCAGCCCTGGTGACCTATTTTGGCTGGCAGGCCGGATTCATTGGTCCGGGTATTCTGTGTGTTTTTGTGGCGATTGCGGCTTATCTGTTCGTGCAGGATCGACCGCAGACTCTGGGATTGCCTTCGGTGGCGGACTGGAAAAATGATCACGGCGTCGCTACTCAGGCCGCGAAAGCGAAAAGCACCTGGCAGATGCAGAAATCGATTCTCAGGATGCCGTCGATCTGGATTCTGGCTTTGGCTAGCGCCAGCATGTATATGACACGATATGGTATGAACAGCTGGGGCATGCTGTTCCTGCAGGAAGCCAAAGGGTATTCGGATCTCGCAGCCGGCGGCATG
>JAFGSU010000218.1 GCA_016934435.1 Candidatus Zhuqueibacterota bacterium
ACGGAAAACATCGATTGCGTTACCGTGTCCTGGAAATTTCATTTTTTGGGGCGCTCGATTTCCGTATTGTTCGATGGTAAATATAGAATTGAGGAAGAAATTAAAAAGGGAGGCGAAAATGCCTCCCGAATAACCGCATTATTAATCAAACCGCTGAAAGTATTCGTTTCAATCCCTTTAGTGACGATTGTTGAACTCAGTCACTATTCCGGAGTATCAGCAGTCGAATCAGTTGCAGCACAGCCATGGCGGCGGCGGCAACATAGGTGAGCGCCGCGGCATCGAGGACTTTTTTTGCCCCGGAAATCTCATTCGCCTGCAGATAGCCGCCCTGACTGAGTTGCGCCATGGCTCGACTGCTGGCATTGAATTCCACCGGCAGGGTGATAAGAGTAAAGAACACCGCACCGACGAATAATATGATGCCGATATCAATTAATATTTTAAATTGAAAGATCAGCCCGATGATAAACAGCGGCATGGCCAGCATGGAACCGAAATTCGAAATCGGATAGAGACGCTGTCGCAGGACCAGGGGCACGTAGGCCTTTTTATGCTGGATGGCGTGGCCCGTTTCATGGGCCGCCACGCCCACAGCAGCAAGCGAATTGGCTCCGTAAACACCGCTGGAGAGTCGCAATTTTTTATGAACCGGATCGTAATGGTCCGATAAATTGCCCTCCACCGCTTCTACCGCTACATCGCTGATGCCGTTGCGGCGCAACAGACTTTCGGCCACCTGAGCGCCCGTCATGCCGGAAGCCGAACGCACCCGACTCATCTTGGAAAAGGCGCTCTTCACCTTCCACTGCGCATATAACGCCAGCGCCAGAGCCGGCACCAGTAATATGATATCCATGGTACTGAAGAAAAACATCTCGATTTCCTCCTCAAACAAAAACTATATTCAGTGTATATATTAGACTCAAAAATTGCATAAAAGTTTCAGGCTCACAGGCCGTATCATGCCTGCTCTGCTTTACGGCCACCCACTATTTTATGCCAGTATTGGCGCAGGCGGTCGATCAATCGCTTCCCTTGCAGTGGGAACAAAAGCAGGATGCCAAGAAGAATCAGGGCGATACCCGGAATGACCGGCAGTACCAATCCCATGATCCCCACAATGATAATAGGGACGGCAAACCGCATTTTTTTCTTTTGAAACTGCCGAATCTCTTGACGCAGATTGCTGGTATCCATGGGTTTCATGACTCCAATCTCACTTTTACGCAACGAGTCGTTCACTTGTAAAAAACTGTCCATCTTTCGCTTAGCTTCTCTATTACCAACTAATTGCACCGATCGTGTGTCATCTAAAGAGTTTGGCAATTAATTTGTAGCGCCGAACCTCTGCTTACAACAATATAAACGCTGTAATTGAAAAAATATTCCCTCGGCTCGAAAAATTTCTCATCCCACCGTGCCGGATGTAAAAGAGGGTGCCCGCAGTAAGGTACGTATCGATTTGCTTTTGGGCTACTTTGCTCGCCCCCGTTGATCCCTTATACGCCGTTGTCGCGTATTTGTTACCGGTTTGCCGGCACCGGAAGAATGGCATGCACAAAATAGCCGTCTTTAGCCGCTATGGGGCCGTTTCTGAGGGCACGCGGTGCTGCAGATATTTTACCATGATGAGTTGATTGCCCTTTTCCGCATCCCTGACATAGCTGACCTTATCCATGGAGCGGCGGATAATATGCAGTCCCATGCCGCCCGTTCGTCTGGCGGCAGCGGCGGCCATGACATCAAAATCTTCGCCCGCCTCCTCTGTAAAGCCGTCCCCCTGATCCAGCACCGAGATCGTCATGCGATCAGCTGTATTGATCACCTGTACGCGCACCCGTTGCCCCGGATCGGAATGATAGGCGTGCTCGATGACGTTCAGGCACGCCTCGTACACCGAAATCTTGATCTTGGAGAGTTCGCTTTCGGGGAATCCTAATCGCCTGGCGATATTGGTGACAAAATCGCAGCTGCGGTAGAGGGCGTCCACGCGACTGGGAATTTCGATTTCATGGATACCGTCCTCCTGAGCGGTAGTATGCGTGGAAGCTTCGGGGAGGGGTGTTTCTCTCTCCGGCGTCAGGACGGCCGGCTGATTCTTCACGGCCGCCAGGGCTTCCGATTCAGAGGCGGTCAGCAACAAATAAGTTTCCGGATCGAAATGAAGCAGGCCCTGACGCGCATGGGTATTGAGATGGGTCAGACAGACATCGCCGCCATACCGCCGCGCCCGCCCGGTCAATTCATAGACCAGGGCCACCAAACTGGGCAAAAATTCCTGCATCCTGGTGAAATCAAGGATAAAAAATCGCACACCCCCTTCAAATTCCGCTTCGAACGCAGCCAGCAAAGCCGGAATCAGAGAAATGTCGTGCATCGATCCCAGAGGCGTCAGGGTGGTGACATCCTCCACCCGCCTGTCAATATGAACCAGCTCATTTTCCATCATTTTTTTATAGATTGAAATAAACCTATAATTCCCTTTTCAGTACTTTACCCAGCAAATTTCTGGGAAACTCGGCTCGAAACTCAATATGTCGTGGAATTTTGTATTTCGCCAGTTTTCCCTTACAAAAGTTGATGAGCGCCTCCTGTTGCAGGCCTTTCCCTGAATTACGCGGAACAATAAAGGCCTTGACCACCTCGCCGTAATAAGCGTCCGGCATCGGCACTACGGCAGCCTCACCCACGTCCGGATGCTCCAAAAGCACCTTTTCCACCTCGCTGGGATAAATGTTATATCCACCACAAAATATAATATCTTTTTTGCGATCTACAATAAAAAAATAGCCCTCCGAGTCGCAATAGCCAATATCTCCGCTGCTGAGCCAACCATCAGCATCGATCACCTGATCGGCTGTATTCTCCGCGTCCCAATATCCCAGCATGACCTGCGGACCGCGTATTTGCAGCTCTCCCAACGTATTGGCTTTGAGCACTGCGCCTGTATTCATATCGACAATGCGGGCTTCGGTATTAGGCCACGGCAATCCGATGCAGCCCGTTTTATTGACGCCGGCTAACGGATTGCAATGCGTGATCGGCGATGCCTCGGTCAGGCCATACCCTTCCACCAACTTTCCGTGCGTCACAGCCTCAAAATCCCTTTTTAAATCCGCCGATAGAGGCGCGCCGCCGCTGATGCAGTAGCGCACATGCGAGAGGTCCGTTGGTTTTCGCCTCACTTCTGTCAACAGACTGGAAAACATGGTCGGCACGCCGGGAAACAGCGAAACGTTATATCTTTTCAACGAGCGCAGGATTTGTTTGACGTCGAAGCGGGGGTGCATAATCATCATGGAGCGGGTCAGGATGCCCAGATGATGGCAGGCCGTCATGCCGTAACTGTGATTGAACGGCAGCACCGCCAGGATGATCTCCCGGCCATCGCGCAGATCGCTCAACCAGGCCCGGGCTTGCAGGGCGTTGGCAACCACGTTGGCATGACTGAGGGTGGCGGCCTTGGGCGTTCCGGTGACCCCTCCGGTATAAATGAGCACAGCCGGGTCTTTGGATGCCACCGGTACGGCTGCCGTCAGTGGCGGATAACGCAGCAGATGACGGAAAAACATGATATGGGAACTGCGCTCAATTTTTTCCCGCGTTTTCTGGATGCGCTGTTGAAATTGAAAAGCGATTTTAAGAAACGGCGGCATGTAGGTTTCGAGCATCGCGATCACGATGTGCTCGAGTTGCGTTTGCGCCTTGATACGATGAACGCGAGGGTAGATGCGATCCAGCACCACCAGCACTTTCGAACGACTATTGCTCAGCTGATAACGCAACTCCCGCTCACTCAGCAGCGGATTGATCAACACCACGACGGCGCCGATGTACGAAGCAGCCCAATAAGCGATGAGAAACTGCGGAATATTAGGCAGACAAATGGCCACGCGATCGCCTTTTTGCACGCCTATCTCCTTCAGGCCGGCGGCAAAACGAGTGACCAGGCCGTAGAGGTGATGATAGGTGAAACGGCTGTGATAATAAATGAGCGCTGTTTTATCGCCCGCTTCTGAAAAGGCATGCTGCAACAACTGATAGAGGGGAATCTCCGGTATCTGCAGTTCATACGGCACGCCGGCATCGTAATGACTGAGCCAGGGTTTCTCGGCCAGGACGGATTTATGAATCAGTTTTTCCTTAAAGGCGAGAAAACCATGCTTGGCCATTTTAGGAAGGGCAAATATTTCCTTTTTAAATTTCATCGTTATTTTTTTATATACTTGACATCGGCCAGTTTTTTGAAATCGGCATCCTGCGTCCACAGCGTCGCCTTGTATGCTCTGGCCGTGGCTATCACGATCGAAGCGGCTACCGTCAGCTTGAGTTCACCGTTGATCCGCGCGGCTTCCAGGGCAACGGAGGCATCCACATCGACCACCTGTGCCTGCTGCATCAATGCCACGGCCTGAAAAGCGGCATTTTCGTCCCGCTGTTCGAGGATGCGTCGGAAAACCTCGAAAAGATTGACCGCACTTACGAGCAGGTTTTTGGTGTCTTCGATGGCCGGTGAAAAGAAATCGGCATTGGCGCCGTCGGAAAAATATTCCAGCCAACCGGAAGAGTCCACTAAATTCATACGCGGTCCTTATCCCGCGGAACGTTGGTATGGATGCCTTTGAGAAATCCGCGCATTTCCTTGATATTGCGCTGGGGAATGAATTCGATCCGGTCCTGGTATTCGAGCAATTGCAATCGCTGACCCACCTTGATCTCCAGCTTTTCACGGACCTCTTTGGGAATCACCACCTGATACTTGGACGATACAATCACTGTATGCATGACAATCCTATCGATTAGCTTAACGTCTTACATAAATATATCGATATTATTTTTGTTTTTCAAGTGCTTTTTTCTTGATAATGAATTAAAAAATATCTAATATTTACAGGGCATTGTTCTGTGCCGCAGGTTAGTGCCGGCGTGGATGCCCGATCAACAGGAGGCTCTTGCTGGATGAAAAAGAAAAAGCCTTTGGGTAGGAAGCACATTTTTCCGCGACAATAGGAACCTCCGAATAAGAGAAGGGAAAATACCTCTCTTTATCGATTTGAAGGCATCCATGGTGATGAGCGATTCTGGCTGCACTCTATAATAATTTGTATTTGTTGAATTAATGATCGCGCTGTAAATCACTATTAGGGCGGGCAAAAAGTAATTTTCCCTTGTATTTACAATGATCCGATACTATTAAGACGGCCTCAGGAACCCATAACGTAGCATCTGAACTTTTTTTATACTTTTTAGACAGCCGCGGTCCGATTTTGAACGAAACGTTGCATACCATAAACCATTCCATACATTTAACGATGAGGGCAGAAAGTGAAACAAACAAAAACAAACGATCTTCCGTGGTTATTCGCTGCCCTGGCCCTTGCCCTCCATCTCATCGCCACCCTGGCCGGCCAGTACAGCATTTTCCGCGACGAGCTCTATTACATCGCCTGCGTCAACCACCCGGCCCTGGGCTATGTCGATCATCCGCCGCTTTCGGTGTGGATTCTGGCCATCTGGAAATGGTTCGCGGGCGACTCGCTCTTCTCCATACGTTTCCTGCCAGCGCTGTTTGGCGCCCTGTCTATCTTTTATATCTGCCGCATCGCCCGGGAACTGGGCGGCGGCCGCTTCGCGCAAATACTGGCCACTACAACGGCGCTGCTGGCACCCATCTATCTGGCTTTTTTCGGTTTATATTCGATGAATGCTCTCGATGTATTGCTATGGGCGATGGTCTTTCTCACGTTGATCAGGATAACTACAACCGGTAAAATACGTGATTGGTATATCCTTGGTATTTTACTCGGACTCGGCGCCCTCAACAAGTTGAGCATGGTTTGGCTGGCCTCCGGTATTGCCGTAGCCATGGTGATGACGCCGACGCGCACCGCTTTGAAAACGCGCGGCCCCTGGGCGGCCATGGGATTCGCGGTGCTGCTCTTCCTGACAGGTCAAAAAATGTCACAGTAAGTGGAGCATGGCATAAATGTCATTTTTTCTGAAACAACAGAAGAAAATGTCATTGCGAGTGGAGGAAGAGTAGTATCGTTCATGATCAAGTCTGCGTTGGAACGAAGCAATCCCCGCTGAAAGGGGAATAGCCGGTGAGGTGCTCTTTTAGCGGAGATCGCCGCGCTCCGTGGCATACTCAAAAAAAATTTAAAACTATCGAAGCGGGCGGAGTGGTTGCGGTGTTCCTATAGGTTCACATGTCGACCACCCGCGCGGGCGATTTCCAATTCCGCGCACCGCTTCACACCGAATCCGGCAGATCCGCATCTACCCCTCTTCATCCGATGTCATCAGCGCCAGGGCTTCGATGTCTAATTCGATAAAGGCGGAGTGATCGCTGCCGGTGATTTTGGCGATGAGGTTGCGACCCAGACTATCCTTGAATGCCGACCCCTTGAACAACGTCCGGTCAAATCCGGTTATTTTTGCGTTCAAGCCGGTGACAAAAGAACGAGGCCGCCCCTTGTGAATATCACTACGCACGTTATTGAACCAGTTGCCGAATCCGCGTGCGCTCATCTGCGCATCGGTCCACAACAGCCGGTGAAAGACAGGTTCACTCACCTTGCTGATAATGATAAAATTGCCCGTTGTCACCGGCGGGCTCCAATCCCCAGGTCCGATATTGATCCACCACCCAATCCTGTAGCTGAAAAAACTCCGGCGTATTGGGTTTGCGACCAAAAATTGATCCGAAGCCATTATCGAGTGACGGCCTAACTGTTTATTTTTTCTCAACCCTGTAAACCGCCTTGCTGGTCCTTTCGCCCATGGACGTGGATCGGGTGGTTTCGATCATCAACTCTTCTTTTTGCAGCGACCAGGTGGCTTCCGACTGCACAGTGAATTCCTGATCGTTTCTCGAAAAGGTCATTTCGCTCTGGATGATGAGGGATTTTCCATCCTCCGACCACTCGACCGTGGAAACACCGGTGCGGTTGCCCATGGCATTCTCGCATTTCTTGCCGTCCAGTGTATAGGTCGCAGTGCTCGAAATTTCCTCGCCGTTGCGGTTGGTACGAAACGATTCCACTATCAGCTTGTTCTTCTCCTGCGTTATGATCATCTTGGTCGCCGCCATGCCGCGACCGCGACGGCCGCCGCCCTCTCCCATTTCGCTTTTATCTTTATCTAAAATCCAGATGCCGCTAAAATTTACGGCGGTGTCCTGCGCAAATGATAAAAGAACGCTGATCATCAACGCCGCGACGACGAGTGATACGATTATTCGCATGGGTGTCTCCTTACTATTTTATTGGTTACTTGTTTAATACCGGGAAAATATGGAACACAAGTGTTCGACAGTTAGCCCTGAGTTTATCCGGTAAGGGCATAAACCAGTTATTTCCCCCCTGATAATATTCCGATACAGTGAATCCCGGACACACGATCGATTTATCTGCCAAAGGGGCGACACACTGATTGGGAGGAAAAAGTGCCGGCCTGTAATCATAAACATAGCATCGGCATAATAATATTCTAAAAACGCAGCAATAGATAAAAGGTTCTGAGAGGTGAGAAAATTCTTAATATACAGAGGTAACGTTTCCTCATCGCCGATAGATGATGTAAATCTGTCAAATCGCCATCAGTACGAGTTGAACCCGACAAAATTATTTTGACTTTTTGCATACCCTCGTCTGGTTCTTTGAGATTTTATAACTATGTCACCGATTCGGTGCCTACAGGTTAATTAAGTAACCCTGTGGGTGGCACATTTTCAGTTCAATTCGCCGATCAACACCGAATCCAGGCGTGTACGACCTCAGGTCTTAATCCCGTGAGAGGTCTTCACTTTACCAGCGCCATTTTGAGGACACGCTGATAGGCATCCTGTTTTGCATCAATCGGTCGAGCGCTCAGTCGATAAAAATACAGCCCGGTGGCTACTCGACGGCCGCAGTCATCGCAGCCATTCCAGCACACCGTTTGTGTCCCTGCCGGTTGCAATGATGAGACCAGCCGGCGCACCAAATGTCCGCGAATATCGTGTATAGACAATTCCACCTGCGCAGGCGCCGGCAGGGAATAGCGGATGACCGTCTCCGGATTGAAGGGATTGGGATAATTTTGCTTCAATTCGTATGTTTCCGGCACGGCGGCCGGCTGCGATTCAATCCCGGTAGTGATGCCCTGCATGGCAAAGAATCCAGCTGATACGGCATACTGCTGACCGGCTGCGGACGCCGCCGGTGAAGGCTGACCTACTGCATCGTGAACCCGGTACTGCATGGTGTTCGAAACAGCACCGCCCTGATCTACTACAAAACTTTTGACTCGATAGTGTTCACCGGTCTGCGCTGAGGCAACGGCATGCAGGCAGAGTGTGATAATCATAAATTTTCTCATTTTCGACCTCAATATGTAATCAACATCCTATCAGAATCCCGTAAGAAAAATTAAAACATCTATTCATTCTTTCCGTGTTCAATCCGTGTTTTTCTGTGGCTATATTATGCCATTTGCAGTTCGGAATATGGATTATGGCCCAATAATCACCGTAGCGCAGCCGGTGGCAATGGTCGCCTGGGCGCCGACGCACTGGGTTATATCGCCGACGCGCGCTGCTGGTTGGCTGCATATGATCACCGTGGCCGAGCCGGTCAGAATGGGTCCCCCCACATGCGGAATGGGTGGATTGCCCGGCGTCACCATGGGGCACACGGTGTTGTCGCCCACTCGCGCCGCCGGCTGACCGCAGATCAGCACGGTAGGACATCCACTGACGATAGTGCCGCCATGGCTGGTCATATCGCCCTTTCGCGCTGCCGGCGCAGCAGCGAGCAGATTCGCCGTCTCTCTTTGAACGGCTTTCCCATTCAGAGAAACCGATTGAACCTCACCTGACAAGACCTGGGCGTGTTCCGATTTGCTCTCCCCTTCAACAGTAAGCGCCAGCCGGCTGGCTTGCTGTGCCAAACAGACATGGCCGATGAACACCACGATAATAAACGTTCTCGCTAAAAACATAAAACCTCCAGGCTAATTTTATTTATTCAATGGTACCATCACTTTGCTTAACAAAACCTGTTGTCCATTATAAAAAAATCCGATTGGGCATGTTACCGACGTTTGCCTTCGGGCCTAATTTATCTTAACCAGTGAGCCATTGATCGTCGTCATGCCGCTGCTGCTCATGCTTATCTGACTGGCAGTGAGATTGAGAGTATTCGTCGCTTTGATCTCGATATTCGCGCCTTCGATCTTGATTTTGGTTTGTTCGATGGATATTTTCGTCGAACCGGCCTGGATGAGAACACTGTTGCCGGTACTCTTGATGACAATGGTGCTGCTGGCGAGCAGGCCGCCGTCCGGCTGGATGTAACCGGTAACGTGCGCATCCCCGCTGACGGTCAATCGCTTCGAAATCGAGGCAGTGCCGATGCCGACATTGCCGGAACTGTTCACATAAATGCCTTCGTTGCCGCCGTCACCCGAGAGATAATGGCCGTTCAGTTTGATGTTTTGCGTTGCCGTATGGTTGCCCAGATTATCGGCCGTGCTGCCGGCAGCGATGGTGATGCGTTTGTTGTTATTGTCAGGCGTGATGGTAATGTTGCTGCCGGCGATGAGATCGATGTTGCCGCCGTCATTATACACTCCGTCGAGACTGCTAAGGATATTGGGCTGGATCTTACCGGCAGTTATCGTATTATTAACAATCATGGCATTGGAAATGCAGGTTGATTGTCCTTCGTTGACATAGCGGCCGTCGGTATAAGTCGTGTTCAAGGCAACGGCATCGGCGGATACCGATATACCAGTACCGGCGCCGACGTGCAGCGTAACACTCCCAGCGGTTCCTCCGCCGGTGAGTCCGTTACCGGCAGTGACAGCGGTGATATCGCCCCCACCACCTCCGGCTGCGGAAATGGTGATCCGGTTGTTTACATCATCCGCAGCAATCGTGATGTTGGCGCCCGCCACCAGATCGACATTGCCGCCGTCGTTGGACACGCCATCCATGCTGCTGAGGATGCTCGGATGAATTTTATCCAGGGTTACGGCATCGGGCTGCAGCATGGCGGTCGACACGGCATTCTCCCTGCCGCTTTGCACGAACTGAGCAGCTTCCAATCCCCCCAGCTTTTCGGCGTTATAGGTTTGAAAACTGTATCCCACGCTCACCAGGCGTCGGCGCGGCGTCATCTCTACATCTTCACCTACCTTGAGCGCCAGATAGCGATCGCCGCCGTCAAAGGCGCTGACGGGAATAGGCGCAACCGAGCCTAATAAAACGTGAAACAAGCCATTTGTAACCTGTACCGATTGGGTCTCGCTCCAGATCGGCGAACCGCCTTCGGCCTGGCCGTAAATTGAAAACTGGATGGAAAATGTGCCGTTCTGCGCCTCTCCGCTTGCATCGGTGAGCACGCCCTGGTAGTTGATCGACTGCGGAATTTGCGCGAATGCGGCGGCGATGAACAGGAAAAAACCTGCAAAAGTTCTCGACATGGGGGCCTCCTTTTCGATTAGCATTATTCTGCGAAATAGGAATGTGGCGGTGAGATTCAATCGGAATTGGCAAGTTCCCGCTGTGAAGGAGTAATCGCATGCATCCGCTGCGGCTGCGCTCAAGTGTGCTGGTGGACTAATCTATGAAAGGTATAGAGAGTAAGCGATGAACACCACATCCTAAAAGTGAACAGCGCCCTCGTCGGGGCATAATGAAATATATAAAATACAACCAAAAGAAGCAAGAATTTTGCTTTCATCTTTTTTAACTTTTTGCTTGTTTTTCACCCCGAAAATATACAAATTAGAAATAATCGTGTTATTGGCATACTATTGGATACAGGAGCACCTTCATGAGCATAAATGTTAAGGGAATCCTCATTGTTTTCTTTTGCATGCCACTTGTATCATGCTTTGCGCAAAACGCCGCTATTCCATCTTTTCTGAATCCAAACCTGCCCATCAGCCAACGCGTCCAGGATTTGATCGGCCGCATGACGCTGGATGAGAAAATCTCGCAAATGCAGCACACCGCTGCGGCCATTCCCCGTCTGAGTATTCCGCAATACAACTGGTGGAACGAAGCGCTGCACGG
>JAFGSU010000219.1 GCA_016934435.1 Candidatus Zhuqueibacterota bacterium
AAATGTGTATATCGACGGCAACGATATCCGCGATCTTTCGCTGCATTCTTTGCGTAAATTGACCGGCATCGTGACCCAGGACACCATCCTGTTCAACGACACCATACGCGCCAATATTTCCTACGGCATGGAAGGTATGAGTGATGGACAGATCATCGAGGCGGCCAGGGCGGCCAACGCCTGGGAATTCATCAGCAAGACGGAACACCAGCTGGACAGCATTGTCGGCGAAAAAGGCGTCAATCTCAGCGGCGGGCAGAAGCAGCGGATTTCAATCGCGCGCGCCATTCTGAAAAATCCGCCCATATTGATTTTAGACGAAGCCACCTCCGCACTCGATACCGAATCGGAAAAGTTGGTGCAGGATGCCATCGATACCCTGATGCAGCATCGCACCGTGCTGGTAATCGCGCACCGGTTATCGACGGTGATCCATGCGGACAGGATCGTGGTGCTCAATCGCGGCGAGGTTGTCGACGTCGGGCCGCACCGCCGGTTGCTCAAATCGTGCCCGCTGTATCGCATGCTCTATGAAATGCAGTTCAGGGATGAGATGAATAATTGAGGAAAGCCGAAGGGGAAAAGCAGCCGATGATGACGAATCATGTTTTTGCTGTTCGGTTATTTCACATATTCAAATCCTGCGAATTTTGCGGCCCGCCTATCCAGGGTCAACACGGTCTCGCAGCCGTTGGCGCATGCCGCTTGCGCGATCAAAATATCCGCCAGATCGAATTTATTACTTCGCAGACCGTATGAACTTTTGCAGTATGCCGGGTTGTTCGAATTTTAATACAGGCAGGAGCAGCAAATCTCGCAGAACATCCAGAATTTCATTCCTGGAAATCTCATATACCGATTCCAATACCCAGATCAACTCCAGAACAACTAACAAGGGAACGAACAGTTCACTTTTATCCATAGCGAGCATTGGCCCGTAATCCTCGCGCCCCTCCGCATACCCATCGCATGATAAACAACTTGATCTCGAATTTTCAAAGACGTATATTTAGGTGAATTCCTGAATATGGCGCGCCAGGATGCTCTGCGAGTCAGGAATGAAAATGATCTGATACGGGGCGTGCGACGTTCTGCCTCGCAATCCTCATATCACCGGATGTGCCGGTCGGCATACAGTGGTTGTACACGACTCATGCGCCTGAGGCGCATGTTCGCCCGTGGATAAGCAGTTTCTTTTACTATCTCTGGCATAGACTTGGCTATCGATCTAAGAATTTTACCGCTGGCTGCCGCTTTTCGCAGGGCTGGATTTGTCGAATGCGCCCGGCGCTCGCCGACGCGACCGATTATGCGATATGATATCTAAATTAAGAGCCGCCCATGAAACTACGATTAATTGCCATTTTGATAGGTTTGAGCAGCCTGCAGGTTTTTTCGCAAACGCCCAGAACTGCACCCATTGCCTACCAGCGCGACGGCGTCAGTCCGGAATCGCTGGTGCAGGCGCTCTATGAAGCCATCTCCGGCAAAGCCGGAAGCGAACGGGATTGGGATCGGGTAAGTAATTTATGGTTGCCCAACGCGCACATTATTTTCTCCTCCGGCGACTATCATGGAAAAACCGCTTTTAGAGATTTTACCATCGACGAGTTCATCGAGTCGGTGCGGGATTATTACAAAAAATGGAGTTTTTACCAGAGAGAGATTGCCGGCAAGACTCATATGTTCGGCCACAGCGCCCAGGTCTGGAGCACTTTCGAAACCCGTTCGGAATCGCCCTCGGGCAAAGTGCTGCTGCGTGGTATCAACAACTTTCAGATGGTAAAAAATAACGGCCGCTGGTGGATCGTCAGCATGGTGTACGATTTCGAGAGTGAGAAAAATACGATTCCGAGAGAATATCTAAAAATAAGTAACAGGTAGGGAGGGTGAAAGGGCAGGCTGAAGATTGCAGATTAAAGGTGACAGGTTAAAGGTTACAGGTTGTCGGTTTGGAAGGTGATCTGGTACAAGTTGTTGGGAGAGGTACCTTTAACGTATTTTAGGATCACGGATAAAGGAGGGGTGATCATGGGTATTACTATTCATTTTCAGGGAAGTCTAAAAGATACAAACCAGGTGAAAGAGCTGGTTGAGGAAATGGTCGACATTTCCAAATCACTCGAGTGGGAATGGCAGGTACTGGATGAAGATTGGACCATGCCGATGACGGCGCGCTTGGTACACTCTAAAGATGGCGCTGAAATCATCGGCCATCTGCCGATCAAAGGCATCAGTATCAATATTCATCCTGACTGTGAGCCTTTGATGCTTTTTTTTGATTCCAACGGCGCCATAACCACGCCTATTTCCATGATTTTATTTGACGAAGGCAAGATTGAACGGAACGCTATTTCCAGTTCCGTTAAAACCCAATTCGCGCCGGCCGACATACACATCACCATCATAAAACTCTTAAAGTATCTGAAGAAACGATATATTCCGGATCTAAACGTGATCGACGAGGGTGAATACTGGCAGAGCGAAGATGAAGAACAGCTGATGAAGAAACAAGCTTTTCTCAATGAAAAGATAGATGCTGTTAAAGATGTTTTATCTACCATTAAGAAAGATAAAAATTACACGGCGGAGCGCCTGGCCGATCTCATAGAAAAGATATTAAAAAAAAGATTATAGGCATGTATGATTTAGAGGCACAATTTAATGATTTGCGACGCGATTTGATTAGCAAGAAGGCCGTCCCCGAGCATTCATGAGAGGGTGGACATTCATACCCACCCTTCCCGATGGATGGTTGTTGTTACGGGCGATGGAAAGAGACATAATCTCATTTAATGTCACAGGGGAGAATGCGAGGATCCTGCCATGAAAAAATCCTATAACAAAATTCCGTTTCTGACGATAGCGCTCGCTCTATTCGTGTTGTTTTCCTTCCGCGTGCCGGCACAGACAACCGCAGGTGAACCTTTCATCGAATTGCAGGACATTGTTTCGCCCACACCTGTACCCATAACACAGTGGACCTATCATCAGGGTGATGTGGCGAACGCCTTTAAAATCGATTTTGACGATTCCGGCTGGCAGACCGCCGATCCAAATTTCAACTGGGGAGTCAGCCCGGTCTGCTGGTTTCGCAATTCCGTGATCATCCCAGAGGATATGGCGGGCAAAGCCGTGTGGATGGATATGATCGTAGATGACAAAGGCTTGGTGTACGTCGACGGCCGCATGCACCATTATTTCCATTGGTACGGCAAAGTCTTTTTAACGCCTAAAGCAGCCGGTGGCGACACCTTCCTCGTCGCCATCAAAGGACTGAACAGCCAGGGAAGCGGTCACCTGGTTAGCGCCGAGCTGATGGCGACGGCGGATGCGGTGCAGTACGAGATTGATGAAAAAATGGAGTATCTGAAGCCGCTGACGCGCATTCCTTACCAGCCTGTCAACCAGTGGCGCTACAAGTTCGGCGAGGTCGACGGCGCCCTTGATCCCGCCCTGGACGACAGCAGTTGGGATCTCGTGGATGTGCTCCACCGCTGGGAAATTGAAAACTCTTCCTGCTGGCTGCGCAAACGGATCGTTATGCCGCAAAAGGTCAACGGCTTTGATATCAGTGGATCTGCCGTTACCTTTTCGATTCGTATCGACGATTCCGCCAGAATTTTTTTGAATGGGGAGCCGAAACCGCTGGCGAGCGGCAAATCGTCGTCCATCCTTCTGACCCGGAATGCCCGGCCCGGCGATGATTTTTTTCTCGCCGTGAAAGGGATGAACGCCGCACGTTCGGGCGTTCTACTCGGCACTGGATTGACATTCAGCAAATTGCAGCCGTTGTCCGATCAGGCGGCCGATTATCTCAAAGAGATCACCAGTCTGAAGATGTTGCTGAATCGCATCCCCAATCCGGACCCGCAATGGGGAAAAAGCATGATCCTTTCGCTGTCCGACGCTCTGGAGTGGCCGGCCGCAGAGAGCCAGGAGGCCTGCAGTCGGTTGCTCGGCGAGGCCGAAGGGCTGCTCGCGCCCGTCAAAGAGGCCGCCCGCATCTATCCGATTCAAATTAAAGGCCCATACCTGCAAAACGTCACGCCGAACAGCATCACCATCATGTGGGAAACCGATACGCCCAGTGATTCGAGAGTCCTTTATGGCTCAACCGAGGCTCTGGATTCATCAGCCTGTTCCCAGCAACAGGTGAAGATTCACAGCATCACCCTGACCGGACTGCAACCGGAGACGCGTTATTATTACCGGGCGATTTCCGGAAAATTATCGAGCAGCAAAAACAGTTTTCGCACGGCGGTGCGCAGGGACACGCCGTTTCGATTTGTCATCTGGGGAGACAGCCATACCAATGCGGCGCAGTTCGAGAAAAACATCGATCGGATGATCCCCTATCAGCCCGACCTGGCCGTCAATGTCGGAGATATGGTCCTGACCGGCAGCAGTTATGACCACTGGGGGCATGAATTTTTCATCCCGGGCCGCAATCTGTTCAAGAACACGCCGCTCTTCGTCTCTCTGGGAAATCATGAATATGGCGGTTATGGCGCCGGAAATCGGGTGCTCTGGTATGAACAATTCTTCACTCTGCCGGGGAACGAATATTATTATTCGTATGATTACGGCAACAGTCATTTCATCCATCTGAATCCCCACACCAACACGCCGTTCGGCATATTGCCCGGCAGCGAGCAGTACGACTGGCTTATCTCCGATTTGAATTCCGAGGCGAATAAAAATGCCGTCTGGCGTTTTGTCATGTTCCACGAGCCGGCATTCACCGAGCCGCTGCTGGTCGAGCACCTGGTGCCGTTGCTGGAAAAACATAACGTGACCATGGTGTTCAGCGGTCATATTCACATTTATGCGCGCGGCCAGCATCCCAAACCGGATGGACCGATCTATATCATAACGGGCGGCGGCGGCGGTTCACTCAGCGACGGTCGCAGCATTGCAGATCGGGCGCAAACCGACAGACCTCATTTTGAGAAGTACAAGGCTGTGCATCATTTCTGCCTCATTGATATTGACAGAGAAACCCTGAACTTCCGGGCGATTGACGTTCATGGCAACCTCATCGATGAGCTCACCTTGACAAAATAGCGGCAGCCGGAGGGCGGGCATTCCTGCCCGCCTGGTTTTTGGGCGAGTCAGGGGAACGCGGTTTTCCCCCACCCCCGGGCGGGTTGGAAAACCCGCCTTCCGGTTTGGGGCATTTGTTTTTTCTCGTTCCCGAGCTTTCGTGACAAGTGTGTCCCCAAGCCGGAGCTTGGGACGAGGGGAATCATCAGTACGAGATGGAAATTTCCATCAACGCCGAGCTCGCAGAAAGCGCTGAGGAAATCTAATGTAACATTATGCGTAACAATGAGATATAAAATGATAACCATTCACCAGGTATTTTAATTAATTTTCCTCAAAACGCCTTGCGATTAATGCATAAAATTACCATATTATCACATACAAAACACATGATTTTATGCGTTACAGAAACAGTCATGATCGTACTGTTTCCGGAGATTTCGGACGATAATATGGATGAAAGCAGCGCTGTCCGCTTCATCGACGCCTGGCCGGATGCTCTGCGTCCGCTCACCGTATATATCAGGAGTCATCGTGCAATCACAAAAATCCTATCACATGGACCTGAAAGAATTCCGCCGGCTCGGCCACAAAATGGTGGACTGGATCGCCGATTATTACGAAAACGTCGACCAATACCCGGTGTTATCTCAGGTCAAGCCGGGCGACATCCGCGCCAAACTGCCGGCATCTCCACCGCAAAAAGGCGATAAGCTGCAAAAGGTATTCGACGACCTAAAAAACATCATCTTGCCCGGCATCACTCACTGGCAGTCGCCCAATTTCTTTGCTTTTTTTCCGGCCAATACTTCACCTCCGGCTATTTTAGGCGAACTGCTCTCCGCCGGCCTCGGCGTCCAGGGTATGCTCTGGGCCACCAGTCCTGCCTGCACCGAGCTGGAGACGCATGTGATGGACTGGCTGGTGGACATGCTGGCATTGCCGCCGCAATTCAAGTCCAATTCCAGCGGCGGCGGCGTCATTCAGGATACCGCTTCCAGTGCGGCCCTGGTGGCGCTGTTAACGGCGCGCGAACGGGCCACCCATTATCGAAGCAATGAACACGGCTGCGACGGTCGACTGGTGGTATACGCATCCAATCAGGTTCATTCGTCGGTGGAAAAAGCGGTCAGGATGGCCGGGATCGGTCTCGCCAACCTGCGCCTCATCGACACGGACGAAACCTTTGCCATGCGGCCGGAGGCGCTGTCGCAACAGATCATTCAAGATAAAGAGGCCGGCCTGCAGCCCTTCTTCATTTGCGCTACGGTCGGCACCACC
>JAFGSU010000220.1 GCA_016934435.1 Candidatus Zhuqueibacterota bacterium
AGGTGGAGGAACTGGCTGTGCGCGAACGGCCGGCTCTGATTATAACCGGCGCCAGCGCTTATTCGCGCGAGATCGATTATGCCGCCTTTCGAACCATTGCCGATAAAATCGGCGCCAAATTGCTGGCCGATATCGCTCATCCGGCCGGATTAATCGCTGCGGGATTGATCCAGAGCCCTATACCCCATTGTCATGTGGTTACCACCACCACTCACAAAACCCTGCGCGGACCCCGCGGCGGTATGATCCTGATCGGCAGGGACGCTGAAAATGATCTGGGTATCACCACGGCCAAGGGACAGGTGAAAAAATGGTCGGAAATTATTGATAGCAACGTTTTTCCCGGCTTTCAGGGAGGGCCCCTGATGCATGTCATTGCAGCCAAAGCCGTATCTTTTACCGAAGCGTTGCAACCGGATTTTATCACCTATCAGAAGCGGGTGATCAAAAACGCCCAGACCCTGGCCGACTGCCTGTCGGAAAAAGGGTATAAAATTGTTTCAGGCGGCACCGATACGCATGTTTTTTTGGTGGATTTAAGCAGCCGCGGCCTCACCGGAAAGGCGGCGGAAAAGGCCCTGGACGAAAGCGGTATCACCGTCAATAAAAATATGGTGCCGTTCGATACCCAGAGCCCTTTCCAGACCAGCGGTATCCGGCTGGGCACACCTGCCCTGACCACACGCGGCATGAATGAAGACGATATGCGCTGCATCGCCTCCCTGATCGACCGGGTGCTGACCCACATCACGGATGTTTCGCAGTTCGAAAAGGTGAGAGGAGAAGTGGCCGCGCTGGCGCGTACATACCCCCTGTACGCGGAGTTTATCGTGTGAAAAAAATAAAATTATTCCTTGAAATGCAATCATTTCATCATTATATTAATGCAAATAAATTGGCGCCGGTTCGATGCTAACAGGTCGGAACAGGTTCCCGCCAGCAAACATGTATCCTATTTTATTCGCCGGATTGACGCAAGCTGCAATCGTCGATCCATGAATAACAGTTGGGCGGTATTGGTTTAACCATCACAGATCGGTATGAAGTGTCCTTTTTGCAATTATCATGACAGCAAAGTCATCGATTCCCGTACGCGGGACGGCGGGCGCACCATTCGCCGTCGCCGCGAATGCCTGAAATGCAAACGGCGTTTTACCACGCGCGAGCAATTGGATGAAATACCCCTGTGGGTGATCAAACAGGATAAAAGGCGAGAGGAATTTGATCCCAGGAAACTCATACACAGCATTCAGATTGCCTGCATCAAGCGGCCTGTATCCATGGCGATCATCGAGCAGATAGCCTCCAAGATAGAATTCGATCTGCGCGACCGCGGTATTGAAGAGATTGAATCCAAAGCCATCGGTGAAGCGGTGATGACGGCTCTCAGGGACCTGGATGATGTGGCTTATGTACGGTTTGCTTCAGTCTATCGCAATTTTCAGGCCAAGGAAGAGTTTATCAGCGAGCTGGATCAGCTAAAGTAATAGGTGTCGCTTCGCCGGCGTGCTGTAATCATGCCGTCGCCTTTTGATATAAACGGCCATATAAACCGGTGAAAACCGGTTGGGAACATTTTTCGGTCAAACGGAATGTGTAAATGTGTAATTGTTGAGCGGAGTTAAACTTGAGTATTTTTCGCAGAGGTTCTTTCTCGGGCGGCATCCATCCGGCGGAATCGAAAGGGTGGACGGCTAAAAAGCCGGTTCAAAAATTACCGGTCCCCCCTCAGGTTGTCATACCCATACAGCAACATATTGGCGCACCGGCAAAACCCATTGTGGAAAAAGGCGCTACGGTGCGCGTGGGGGATTTGATTTGTGAAGCGGGCGGATTCGTCTCGGTTCCGGCCCATGCCAGCATTTCCGGCACGGTTTCGGCGATTGAAGAGCGTCCCCATCCTTCCGGTTTGCCGGTGTTGTCGGTCGTCATCGATAGCGATGGCGCCGATACCTGGTGTTCCGATTTGCGCTTCAAGGATGACTATCTGTCGATGGATCGAAGCAATATGCTGAAATGCGTGCAGGCGGCCGGGATCGTCGGCATGGGTGGCGCTGCCTTTCCCACCCACGTCAAACTATCGCCTCCGGGTGATAAACCCGTCGATACCATCATTCTTAATGGCGCCGAATGTGAGCCCTATCTAACCGCCGATCATCGTTTGATGGTCGAGCGTCCGCGAGAAATCGTGCTGGGGCTGCAGATTATCGCCAAAATTTTACACGCCAAATACGCCGCTATCGGCATCGAAAACAATAAACCCGATGCAGTCGAAACGCTGCGAAAGACTATTTCCGAGCTGGGTTTGCCTTACAAAGTGATCGCTCTGCGCGTTAAATATCCTCAGGGCGCGGAAAAACAACTGATCAACGCCATGACCGGCCGAGAGGTGCCCAGCGGCGGCTTGCCCATGGACGTTGGTTGCGTGGTGCAAAATGTCGGCACGGCTGTGGCGGTGTATGAAGCGATAGCTTACGACCGACCGCTGGTGGAACGCATCGTAACCGTCACGGGTAATGGTGTGAAGGAACCGAAGAATGTGCTGGCTCGAATCGGCTCTCCCTACGCCTACATTCTTGAGCAGTGTGGTGGGCTCACCGACGACGTCGGGAAAATTGTCATGGGCGGTCCGATGATGGGATTGGCGCAGAGCTCGCTGGATATACCGGTGATCAAGGGCACCTCCGGTTTGCTGGTGTTGCGCAAAAAAGAGAGCAGCCGGCAGGAAGAGTGCGTCTGCATTTCCTGCGGTAATTGCGTCACCGCCTGTCCGATGAAACTGATACCAAAAATGGTGGTTGCTCTTGTCAAAAACGGCCGTTTGGCCGGGGCCGAAGCCTATCATATGATGGATTGCATTGAATGCGGCTCCTGTTCGTTCGTTTGTCCCGCGCATATTAATCTGTTACACTATATTCGCTATGGTAAAAGCGAAGTTTTGCGTCAGCGAAAAAAAGCGGGCTAAAGCGCAAATTGAATGGGTAACCTGTTTCTATCATTCGATTCAGTGTTCACGGATTGGGGGATTGCGTTTGCGGCTGACGGATTGTCCGATCGATTCGGCGGTTATAAACGGAATTCGGGTCAATAAACTAAACTTTTAACTAAACAGATCATTCAGATGGACAACCAATACTATATCAGCAGTTCTCCGCACATTTACACGCGTGAGTCGATAGCAAAGATCATGTTTTCCGTCAATCTTTCGCTGCTGCCGGCCGCAGGGTATGCCGTTTATCTCTTTGGGCTGCGCGCGCTCTGGATCATGTTGCTGAGTATTTTTACCTGCGTCGTCACCGAAGCGGTCATACAGAGATTGAGGAAGAAAAAGGTAACCGTGGATGACGGTAGCGCCATTTTGACGGGTTTGTTGCTGGCGTTCAATGTCTCCGCGCAGGTGCCGCTGCTTTTGCCCGTTATCGGCAGTTTTTTTGCCATTGCCGTGGGTAAGCAGGTATTTGGCGGGCTGGGTTTTAATCCCATGAATCCGGCCCTGCTGGGACGGGCGTTTCTGGTCGCTTCCTGGCCGACGCATATGACCGTGTTCAGCGGCGCACCGCCGCGCGGCGGAACGGTGTCGGGTATCGATGTCATCACCCAGGCAACCCCCCTCAATGTTTTCAAACAGTCGAAAGATATCCTCGCCCATGCCGGCGACTATCCCGCTGATAAAGTCACCGAGGCGCAGCAAGCCATCGGGCAGTTGTATGACAGCCTTGACAAGTTGTTCATGGGTCAGATCGGCGGTTGCATCGGTGAAACTTCGGTGCTGTTCCTTCTCATTGGCGCCGCCTTTTTATTATATAAAGGATATATCACCTGGGAGATACCCGTCAGCTATATCGGCAGTGTGGCCGTGCTGGCCTGGGTTTTTGGCGGCAGCGAAGGTCTTTTTAGCGGCAATATCCTGTTCCATGTGCTTTCGGGCGGTCTGATTTTAGGAGCCTTTTATATGGCTACCGATATGGTGACCTCGCCCATCACCTCGAAGGGTCAGCTCATCTTTGGCGTCGGGTGTGGTATCATCACCGTCCTCATTCGTGTGATCGGCGGCTATCCGGAAGGTGTTTCCTATTCGATCCTGTTAATGAATCTGATGGTACCCATCATCGATCGATCAACCCGGCCGCGCGTTTTTGGAGGAGCTCAAAAAAAATGAAGGAAATCATCCGATACGGTTTTATTCTCATGATGGTAGCAGTCGTTGCCGCGACGGGGTTATCGGCGGTCTATAATGTGGCCAAACCGCGCATCGACGAACAGAAACGGCTGCAATTTGAAGCAGCCCTGGCCACGGCCCTGCCCGGCAGCGAAACGGGCATCATGGAACCGGTTCAGCGAGGCGATACCGTGCTCTATTACCGATGCTATGTGGATTCGCTCAAGACCGAGCTGTTGGGATATGCTTTTCGTACCGGCTATTATGGCTATTCCAGCGAGGTTGAGAGCATCGTGGGTATCGACAGTTCGGGTACAATTCTGGGTTTGAAAATACTATCGCAGGCCGAAACGCCCGGACTCGGCACCAAAATTCAAGAAATCCGTTATGGTGAGAAGGATCCCTATTTTCTACGTCAATTTATTGGTCAGCCGGCGGCAACCGTTTCACTGGATAAGGATGGTGGAAAAATTACGGCCATCACCGGCGCTACCATCTCATCGCGAGCCGTCACCCGTTCAATCCTCCAGGGTTACGAGCAGATGCAAGAAAATTTACAGGCGGAGCGCTAAGCATGTCACTTTTAAAAGAATTTTCAAAAGGAATATATACTCAGAATCCGGTTTTCAAACAGGCTCTGGGATTGTGTCCGCTGTTGGCCGTCTCCAGCACGGTATCCAACGGCATTGGAATGGGTATCGCTGCCACTTTTGTGCTGGTATGTTCCAACAGCATCATTTCGCTGTTGCGAAAGGTGGTGCCCAAAAAAATTCGTATTCCGGTGTATATTGTCATCATCGCCACCTTTGTGACGATAACCGATTTGACCATGGCGGGATTTGCGCCCGATTTATACGCCCGTCTGGGCATCTTCGTTCCGTTGATTGTGGTCAATTGCATGATCCTTGGGCGCGCCGAAGCCTTTTCGGGTAAAAACAAACTGCTGCCCTCCATCGTGGATGGATTGGGGATGGGACTCGGGTTTACTCTGGCGTTGTTCATCATCAGCGCCATCCGCGAGATTCTCGGCAATGGCACTTTTTTCGGTATTCCCCTTTTCGGCGCTTCTTACGAACCGGTACTGGTAATGATATTACCGGCCGGCGCTTTTATGACCATCGGCTTTCTGTTAGGGTTGTTCAACTGGCTGGAAAATCGTAAACAGAATAAAAAGTCTGCTGTTTAATGGGAGTTTGAGGACTATGGAACTTCGTGTTTTATTGATTATTGCCGTCAGCGCCATTTTTCTGAATAATTTTGTTTTCTCCCGCGTTCTTGGCATCTGTCCGTATATTGGGGTCAGCGGGCAGATGGATTCAGCCATCGGTATGGGAATGGCCGTCACCTTTGTGCTGACACTGGCGTCCATCGTGGCCTGGCTGGTGTATACGTTTTTCCTGGCCCCGACGACGGCCAACCTGTTTTATCATCTGTTCGCCCTGGAGAAACCACCGGATCTCACCTTTTTAAATACGATTGTGTTTATTCTGGTCATCGCAACCCTGGTGCAATTTGTCGAGATGGTAATTCAAAAAACGAGTCCTTCGCTTTATAAATCGCTGGGTATTTATTTGCCGCTCATAACCACCAACTGTGCTGTTTTAGGGGTCGCCCTGCTGAACGTAGCCGCCGGCTATCGTTTTATCGAGAGCATCGTTCACGGTTTTACGGCCGGCATCGGATTTACCATTGCACTGGTTCTTATGGCGGGCATTCGTGAAAAACTGGAATTAAAGGATATTCCCCAGTCCATGCGCGGCACACCGATCGCCTTTATCATGGCGGGTCTTATTGCGCTCGCATTTCTTGGATTTTCCGGTCTGAAATTGATGTAAACCTCCCGTCCGATCCTTTTATATGATTATCAGGGCAAATCTGACATTTGTCTCGGTCCGGTTTTATTGTGTATATTCATCTTAACCGTTCGAGCCCGCGGGTAATCGAACGGACACGAAAATCGTCTTGCAATTCACCGGCTAATTTGATATTTTCTAACGATTGACATATGAAAAAAAAAGAGAAAAAAACCGATAAAGAAAAAGAAGCGCGCATGCCCTTCCTCGACCATCTGGAGGAGCTGCGCTGGACGATCATCCGCAGCCTGGTCAGCATTGCTGTAGCGGCGGTGGGTTGCTATTTTATCGCCAGAGAAATTATCGATATCTTAATCAAACCGGCCCCGAGTGATCTGACTTTGATATTCCTGTCGCCCACCGAGGCTTTTATCACCTATTTAAAAGTGGCCGGTTATGGCGGCCTGGTGGTGGCCCTGCCCTATGTTTCTTTCCAGATCTGGAAATTTATTCTGCCCGGCCTCTATGCAAAAGAACGCAAACTGGTATTGCCGGTCGCTTTTTTTACAGTCTTTTGTTTCGTTCTCGGCGCTCTCTTTGCCTATTTTGTCATTATCCCGTTTGGATTGCGCTTTCTGCTCAGCTTCCAGACCGATTATCTCATTGCCAATATCACCATCGGTAAATATCTCGGGTTTGTCGTCACGCTGCTGCTGGTTTTCGGACTGGTGTTCGAGTTGCCGGTGTTGTCCTATTTTTTCTCCATTATTGGACTGCTGACACCCGATTTCCTGCGTCGTAAACGGCGTTATGGCATCGTTATTATTTTTTTAATGGCAGCCTTAATGACGCCTCCTGATGCTTTTACCCAGACGATGCTGGCGGTACCGCTGGTGCTTTTGTATGAAGTGAGTATCTGGGTATCCGCAGCGGTACAGAAGAAAAGATATCCAGTAAAAACAGACAAACAGGACGACCTCGCCGGCTGATAGACCGTTGCATTTTCACAAAAAGGAGAACAACCGACTTGCAAGATTCGCTCATCGATCTGCATATTCACTCTTCTTTTTCCGACGGATTATGGACGCCGGCCAAGGTGGTGGAAACAGCCCATATTATGGGGCTCAGGGCTATTGCCATCACCGACCATGATGATGTCCGCAATCTGCCACAAACGCTGCAAGCCGGTCGCAAGTATGGGGTGGAAATTGTACCGGGAATAGAAATCAGCGCAGCACAACATACGACCGAAACCCATATTTTGGGTTATTACATCAATCCCGAAAACGAAGCGCTACTTCACTTTACCCGGCAATTCCGGGTTCATCGAGAACATCGCGCACGGCAAATACTATCGCGCCTGGATGATCTCGGCATTCATATCCCCTTTGAAGTTTTGAAAATGAAAGCCGGTGAGGGCTCTCTCGGGCGGCCGCATATCGCCGATATTCTGGTAGAAGAAGGCGTGGTCTTTTCATTTTATGAAGCCTTTCAAAAATTTCTCGGTGATAATAAGCCCGCTTATGTGCCGAAACAATGCATGAGCGCGCAGGAGGCCATTGAATTGATCCATCAGGCGGAGGGATTGGCCTTTTTAGCCCATCCGGGCGTCGGCGTCGATGAAGATATTATCTACCAGCTCATCGAACTGGGGCTGGATGGTCTCGAAACCCTGCACCCCAGGCATCTGACGATGATGATCGAGCGCTACCAGGAAATAGTATATAAACATGATTTGCTGCAAACGGGCGGATCGGATTGCCACGGCGGCCGGCGCGGCGAAATCATGCTGGGGTCGATAAAGGTGCCTGCCGATTTTCTCGATCAAATGCAAGCGAGATATGCGCAAACGAGAATATCTCGATTAGCCTGAGAAGAGGTGGCCGTGGTTACGAAAAAAAAGCAGGTGCGCGTCGCTTTTTATCCCTGGAATGTTGAGGGGACTTTTCCGGTCGGCACCCCTTTGCTCGAATGCGCCCGGCAACTGGGCATAGCCATTCCGCTCTATTGCGGCGGTATCGGCATATGCGGTAAATGCAGGATTCGTATTCTGAAGGGGCATATGGCGCCCACGGCAGCCGATCAGGAATGGTTGAGCGATGCGGAGATAAAAACAGGCTATCGCCTGGCCTGCCGCTGCACGATCCAGGACGAATGCACGGTGGACGTCGAACAGACGGCCGTGGAAGACAAATCTGAAATCCTCACACACGGTCTGCGCCAAACCATAGAACCCGCGCCCGCTGTGCATAAGCGCTTCCTGCAGCTGCAACCGCACCAGCTAAAAGACAATACCACCGATCTGGAAGCGTTACGAAAAGCCATAGGCGTCAGGGCTGCTGATACAGCCGTTCCCCTATCGCTCCTGCAGGGTTTGCCCGAGCTACTGCGGCAGAATCAGTTCTCCGGCACCGCGGTGCTGCGCGACGATCTGCTGCTGGATTTTGAAAACGGCGATACCCGGCAGCACTGCTACGGCATTGCCGTGGACCTGGGTACGACCACGGTTGTGGCTAAACTGTTCCATCTGGATAGTGGACGTTTGCTCGCCACCAGTTCGCGACTGAACAGTCAAAGGACTTTTGGCGAGGATGTTATTTCGCGCATCGGCTATGCCAATCAGACGCCGGGCGGACTGGCCATGTTGCAGGATACCATTTTAGCGGACCTCAATGATATGATCCTCGACCTGAGCAAGCAGCAAGGCATTGACAGCAGTCACATTTATCAGATGGTCATTGCCGGCAATACCGTCATGCAGCATCTCCTGCTGGGTGTTTCGCCGCGACATCTGGCTGAAATGCCCTATGTGCCGGTGTTCAAGTCCGCATTCAACTGCACCGCGGCGGAGCTTCATTTGACGATTCACCCCCTGGCGAGCGTTTCCATCTTTCCCGCCATCGGCCGCTTTGTCGGTGGAGATACGGCGGCCATGGTGTTGACCCTGGCCGAACGCCGGCAGCAAACCTTTCTGGCCGTAGACATCGGCACCAACGGCG
>JAFGSU010000221.1 GCA_016934435.1 Candidatus Zhuqueibacterota bacterium
AAAGTAAACTGGCGATTCACTACTGACGATGCTAGAATAAAATTAAAACGTTTATACCCAACTTTATCCAGTTGACAATACACTAGTGTCCGATATGTCATTAAAATATTAACTTTGTGTAAACCATCAACATGAAAAAAACATACACCATCTTTCTATATTCAATGGCTCTGCTCTCGCTGCAGAACTGCTTATCCTCAGAGATCGGCAAAGTTTGGCCAAGCGAAAAACGCACCTGGATCGACCCCGAATTCAACCATGAAATCACCCGGTGGACCAATCATCCAGCCGATAGCTGGCATCTCTATTTCAATATAGAAACCTTCATCGACGACAATAACGCCATCATCGTTTCCCAACGCACCGGCGAGCCCAATTTTTTCAAACTCGATCTTCTGAGCGGAACGATGACGCAAATGACCGATGAACGCCATCTCTCCGGCCACATCTGGCACTGGCCGCATCTGCAGACGCTGTGGTATATCTCCGACTCGACGCAGATACAATCGCTTAACACACAGACGCTGGAAAGCAGAATAATTAAAAATCTGCAGATCTATCCACGTTCGTTCACGGTGACGTGCGATGGCAAGTATGTGGTATATGCGTGCGACACCGGATCGCTACCGGGCACCGGCCGAAGCAGAACAGGCCTGGGGCCTTTTGTCCTGTTCCGGCTCGATATCGAAACCGGGGAAACCATGCAAATTTCACCCGAATATGGCTTTATCATCGGCCATCTGTTGGCGAGTCCGACCGATCCCAATCGCGTCAGCTATTGCTGGCAACACCAGTACCGTGCGGGAGACTATCCAGGCATCATCGGCAACACACCGCAGCGCATCTGGTGGATCAACGTCGATGGTTCAGATGGTGGTGCGGTCGGTCCACAGGCCTTTGGTTTGCATCGCACCCACGAATTCTGGTACCCCGACGGCTCCCGCATGGGCTATTCCGCCCGTTATAAATTTGGTCCCCATGATGGCGAACAATTCCTCGGCAGCTGCAAACCGGACGGCAGCGACAACTTTATGATGCCGGCGCCGGTTTCCTTCGCCCATTCCATCATCTTCAAGGATCAAAAACACTGGGTGGTGGACATCTACGACGGCATGGTGCTGACCCTGTTGACCATCGAGGAGCGAAAAATCATTAAAGTCGAGCCCTTATTCCGACACGATTCCAGCTGGCAGACCCAGGCATCGCATCCGCATCCACACTTTAGTCCGGACGGCAGTAGGATTATGTTCAGTACGGATAAAAGCGGAACCGCGAATGTTTATACGGTAAAAATCGACTTGGACAATAACTAATAATATGGATTTAAACATAATAAAATAAAGGCTAAATCATGCTCCTATTTACTCTTGGTTCAGCGCAGAGCGAGCTAACCTCACAAGATTTGCAGGCCGGCCTATATGCCGCACTGGACAAGTTGGGCGCGAAGAAAAGAGTCCTGGACCTGCCGCCCGATTTCACCCGTTATCCCTCGCGCGCCGGCGAACTGACGCGCTATGTGTATGAATATTATAGAGGAGCTTTGACCGATATCCTGCCGGCTCTGGGCACCCACAAACCCATGACCGCGTCCGAAATCGAGCAGATGTTCCCGGGGGTGCCATCGCACTTGTTCCGCGTCCACGATTGGCGCACCGGCTATACCACACTGGGCACGGTTCCGGCGGAATACATTCGGACTATATCCGGGAACCTCGTCTCTTATGATTGGCCGGCGCAGGTGTCCACCCTGCTGGCCGGGTGTGGTCATGACCTGATCCTGTCCATCGGCCAGGTGGTGCCGCATGAGGTCTCCGGCATGGCCAATTACAACAAGAACATTTTTGTCGGAACCGGCGGCGCCGAAGGCATCAACAAGAGCCATTTTTTAGGGGCTGCCTACGGCATGGAGCGCATCATGGGCCGGATGGACAATCCGGTGCGGCAGGCGCTGAATTACGCCGGTGAACAATTCGCCGCCCATCTGCCCATCGTCTATGTCCTCACCGTGGTGGGCATGGATGATCGCGGCCGGCTGCGAGTCCGCGGGCTCTTCATCGGCGACGACCTCGAATGCTTCAAACAGGCCTGCGACCTGGCCTTGCAGGTAAATTTTACCATGGTGGAACGACCGCTGCAGAAAGTGGTGGTCTATCTCGATCCGGCCGAATTCAAGAGCACCTGGCTGGGGAATAAGAGTATCTATCGTACCCGCATGGCCATTGCCGACGGTGGTGAACTCGTCGTCCTGGCGCCGGGTTTAAGAGAGTTTGGTGAAGACCGACAGATGGATGCGCTGATCCGTAAATATGGCTATTTCGGCACGCCCAATATTTTAGAGGCTGTGAAAAAAAATGAGGATTTGCAGAAAAATTTAGGCGCGGCGGCGCATCTGATCCACGGCTCCACTGAGGCCAGATTTTCGGTCATATACTGCCCGGGACACCTGAGCAAAGAGGAAATAGAAAACGTGGGATTTCATTATGCAGATTTACAAACCATGCTGCAGAAATATCCCGTCGTCGAACTGCAGGACGGTTTCAACACCATGCCCGACGGCGAAGAAATATTCTACATCTCCAATCCGGCGCTGGGCTTATGGGCTTTCCGGGATCGGTTTCATGAGCAATAAAAGGAAGTGTATACCGTACAAAATAAACGTATTGAGCAACAAATGAAAAGAATATTGTTTCATAATGAAAAAATATTACATATTTTCAAGAAATAGCAGAAACTGAATAATACTTGTTGGGTGCCCTCAAAATCGTTGAAGTATCGATGTTTGCTTATTCTTGCCAGGACAATGAGGGTTTTAGTTCTTTTTCAGCGCAGTCACGAAGATAAAGATTGATCAGCTTCTGATACGGAATATCGATTTCTTCAGCAAGCTGTTTGAAATATTCGATGGTTTCTTTTTCCAGGCGAATAGTAATTTGTTGCTTCAATCTTTTTACATATGGATTTGGATCAGATTTCGAAAAATCATATTCTTTACGCATATTATTTTGCCTTTTGATAGTACAATTCTTCATTTTTTGTTGCCTTGCGTGCAGAAACGATTCGAATAACCTGATCATTCTGCCTGTAGGCATGAATTACAACAAGAATTCGTAAATTGAAGCTTAGACCCAACAGGATGAAACGATCTTCCATATCAGAATGGTCAGGATCATGAATGATACGCGCGAATTCATCATAAAATACCGTTTTAGCCTCTTCAAAGGAAATACTATGCTTCCCTTTATTGGCTTGATTTTTTAATTCATCCCATTCAAAGCGTAAGCTAT
>JAFGSU010000222.1 GCA_016934435.1 Candidatus Zhuqueibacterota bacterium
GAGGTCGATGACGTGGTCGGCGCATTTAATGACATCGATATTATGCTCAATCACCAGCAGGGAATGGCCCGCTTGAATCAGGCAATTAAAACAATACAGCAAGGTTGCGACGTCATCAAAATGCAATCCGGTGGTGGGCTCATCAAAGATGTACAATACCCGTTTGCGATCGCTGTCGCCCAGATGCGCCGCCAATTTGACGCGTTGGGCTTCGCCGCCGGACAGCGTGGTTGCGGGTTGTCCCAGTTTCAGATATCCCAATCCGACTTCTTTCAGCAGGGCCAGTTTTTTTATCACCGCCTTTTCGTTTTTAAAGAAATCAAAGGCTTCCTGCACCGACATGTTCAGGACCTCGGCGATATTTTTGCCGCGATATTGGATGTCGAGGATATCGCTGCGGTAACGTTTGCCGCCGCAGGCATCGCATTCGAGGAGGAGATCGGCGAGGAATTGCATTTCCACTTTTACTACGCCGGCTCCCTGACAGGTTTCGCAGCGGCCGCCGGGTACATTGAAGGAAAAGGCGCCGGCCTTGAGGCCGTGGACGCGGGCGCGATGCGTATCCGCGAAAATCTGACGAATAGGATCAAAGGCTTTAACATAAGTAGCCGGATTGGACCGGGGTGTTCGGCCGATGGGCGACTGGTCCACTAAAACGACGTCCTCGATGGATTCGTCGCCCCGGATGTCGCCAAACTGCCCGACCCGTTTTTTCCAGGCGCCGCGTTTTTTCATCAGCCCGGCATAGAGCACGTCGTGTACCAGAGTGCTTTTTCCCGAGCCGGAGATGCCGGTTACCACTACCAGCATTCCAAAAGGGATTTTAACGGAAATATTCTTCAGGTTATGTTCGCTGGCATCAATAATTTGCAGATATTGGCTATTGGGTAAGCGGCGTTTATCGGGCAGCGGGATCATTTTATTGCCGCGCAGATAAGCGCCGGTGAGCGATCTGCCATCACGGCGAATATGATCGAAACTGCCTTCAAAAATCACTTCTCCGCCTTCTTCGCCCGCGCGCGGCCCCAGATCGATGATATGGTCGGCCTGCCGCATCATGTCGCGATCGTGCTCGACCACCAGCACGGTATTGCCGATGTTGCGCAGCGATTTAAGGGTATTGATGAGTTTTTCATTATCGTGCGGATGCAGCCCGATGGTCGGCTCATCCAGAATATAAAGCGATCCGACCAGCTGTGCGCCCAGGGCGGTGGCCAGATTGATGCGCTGATATTCACCCCCCGAAAGGGTGTTGCTGCGCCGGTCCAGAGTCAGATAACTCAATCCGATGGATGTCAGATAGTCCAACCGGTTTCGCAGTTCAGTCAGAATCTGCCCGGCAAGGGTGGCCTCGAAATCGCTCAGAGTTAATCGATTGAAAAATTCATTGGCTTCACTCAGAGTAAGGCGGTTGACCTGAGCGATGGTCATATCATTGATACGCACATACAACGCCTCCGGCCGCAGGCGGGTGCCATGACAGGCGGTGCAGCGCACATAACCGCGATAACGACTGAGGAAGACGCGAATGCCGATTTTGTATTTCTTGCTCTCTAAATATTCAAAAAAGGAAAAGATGCCGGGGTATTCCGCAAAACCATGCCAGACAAGACGTTTGGCTTCAGGAGATAGATGTTCATAGGGCACATAGATGTCGATACCGTGTTTCGGACCTGACGACATCAGCAGCTCGTGCAGTTCGCGATAACTGGGCGTGCTCCATGGCGCGATACAGTTTTCAACAATGCTGCGTTTTTTGTCGGGTATAACCAGATTCTCATCGATCGTAATAATGTCGCCAAAGCCTCTGCAAACCGGACAGGCGCCGGTGGGATGATTGAAGGAAAACAATCCCGGCTGGGGTTCCTGAAAGACGATACCGCAATCGGCACACTCGAATCCCTGGGAATATTTGCATAGGCTGCCATCCGGCAGGTGAACGGTCGCATGCCCTCTTCCTCGTTGGAAGCACAATTGCAGCGAATCGGCCAGACGCGACTCGACGCCGTCTTTGATCTCGATGCGATCCGCCACCACATCGAGCTGGGGCGAGATGGTGGAAATGTCCGATACCGATTCTATCGATCCATCGATCAGGACGCGATGAAAACCGTCTTTTTTCAGCAGCGCCAGTGCGGCTTCTGAATCCGCTTGAAAGGGAAACGTAAGCAGAATTTTACTCCCGGCAGCGCATTGCATGGTTTGCGATACCACATGGTCCAGTCGATCTCTGCGCACCTCCTTGCCGCAGGAAGGACAATACGTGCGGCCGATGCGAGCATAGAGCAGACGCAGGTAATCATGCACTTCTGTGGCGGTGCCGACGGTTGAACGTGAGCTTTTGGCCGGATTTTTTTGCTCGATGGCCACAGCCGGCGATATGCCGCGTATCTCGTCCACATCGGGGCGGTCCATGCGTTCCATGAACTGACGCGCGTAAGCGGAAAGTGATTCCACATATCGTCGCTGGCCCTCGGCATATAGGGTGTCGAACGCCAGACTCGACTTGCCCGAGCCAGATACGCCGGTGACTACCACCAGTTTGTTACGCGGTATCCGCAGCGAAATATTTTTAAGGTTATGGGTTCTGGCGCCGATAATCTCAATGTCGTTGGCCATGGAGTATGACTGCGCTCCATACTTTGCAATTCGTTAGTGTATTCCTCTCGGGCTGGTTTGCTCGTTTTTCGCTACGGCGGTACGTTCCAGCTCTGAACTTTGACATGCATCATAACCTGTTTATCCGCCGAAAACCGAAAAGAGAGCAAAAAGGTCTAGATTTTAATTATACTGAAAATATTCAAAAAACTCAATAATTTTTCCAGTGATACAAAAATAAAAGGATAAATTACTATTAATGGAGATTATCATACCATTATTTGCCTGATCCGTCATCACCGATAACCGACGTAACACCATCCAGAATAAATTTGCCGGATTGACAGGTGATGGACTGGTATATTTGCGCTCCTCCTGCGCTTTACCGATTCAGAGCCGGTTTTGGCCGGGGATTTGGCCTGCCCGGTTCCGTCGCATTTTTCGCTGTCGCCGGAAATACCAGAAGCAGCGGGGCGGCAAATTAGCGCGCCGGCCCTTGTCGAACTGCAGGGGGATTAATTTTAAATGATTTTTCTCTGCCGCAACAGAGTAAAAAACAGTAGAGCCAGGGCGCCTCCGACAACGGCGGTGATCAACTGCGGCACAGCCATCATGGCGATGAACACTCCGGGGATGGGATGAACGAGCAACAGCGGCAAGAGCAAAGCGACGGCGGCGTAGAGCCAGATAAACTTCGCCGCAGCCGCTGATACGATTCCGGCCCAGGTTTGCCAGCGCGGTAACAGGGAGGGATTGGAGTATGGCTCTGCTGCAAGGGCAAATATTAGAATAAGAATGGCGTTGCCGGCCATGATGAAGGGCACAGCCGGCCAGAGAACGGCGGGCAGCTGTCCGCGGATCAGCGCCATCAACGGCGTGACGCAGCCGAGGACGATGCCGCCATAGACATCCAGCGCCAGGGTCGTGAGGATGAGCATGAAATTAATAAAGGGTCCGGTGATGAATTGCGGCAGACCGATCAATTCGACGGCCAGGGTGATGGCAAGAAGAAACACCAGACGGGTGAAATAACGGGTTTTTTGCATGGATTTGTATGATATTAAATGCACCACAGCGTAAATTTATGTCCCTGTAAAGTGGCCTGAACCGTATCCGGGAGCGCGGGGTGAAGAGCATGACAGGGCTCAAGCTTCCGGGCGGTTGAATACCAGCGGCAGATTGACTGTAACCGAACCTTCCTGAATAGGATCGAACCGCAACCGCCGGAAGATGGCGAGCAGGTCGCGGATAAAGTCCTGATGATTGATGGAGGATTCCACCACGGCTACACTGGATACCGAACCGTCGGCTTCGATGGTGATGTCGACAGAGATTTTGCCGCGCAGATCGACGTTGGTGCGCAGGTATTTATTATACACATACATCATTCTGGCCTGCTGCGAATTAATCACGCCCATCACCGCGACGGCCGAGCGTTTGCTGCGGGCGGCTTCGGAGCCGCGAATCTGCCCGGCGGGCTGGATATTCACCTGCCCCTGTTTTTGCATGGTGACCGATTCGACGCCCTGGACGCTGGAGATGATGTCGTCGACGCCGCCGGCCAGTCCCAGCGCCTGCAGGTCGTCGATGACATCGCCGCTGCCGGAGCCACTGCCGTTGCCGACGCCGGAGCCGCTGCCGCGCCCCAGGCCCGGACCTTTAATGAGGGTCTTGCGACCGAGCAGCTCATCCATTTCCTGTACCAGGCCGCGGTCAATCAAAAAATCCACCGCTGCGCTGGATTTTTCAGCTTCTCCGGAGCCTCCCAAAAGCCCCAACAAACCCATTCCACCCATGGGAGGCGCGCTGCGACGGTTCACCCCACCCTCACTTTTTTCGCCTGAGCTCTTGGCGCCCGATTCGGCGGTTTCACCACTTTCGCCTGTCGCGCCTTCGCCCTCCACCGCTATGGCACCCGGTGGCGTCGGGGTCGGCCGGCTGATAAATCTGGCCACGCGTTGCGGGATTTTATCCATTTTCATGGGCTGCCGCGGCGGAAATTTCAAACTGGATACACTGAACGAAAATATGATCTCAAAAGCGATCAGCAGGGTTAGCACCATTTTATAAAAAAAATCGCGCGACACGCTATTACGAACATCATGAAACCAGGTATAATCGGCTTTAAGCGGATGGGTGTAGGTGATTTCATCAAACGTGAACTCGATGGTGGCATCTCCCACCTGAACGAAACCATGCGAACCGGGTTGGATGGACAGGGTATAATAATCTCCCTGCCGCGGCAAAACTTCCTGGGCGCATAGATCATATAAACCAAGGCGCGATCCACCGAGGCGGACTTCGCCATGCATGTACGACGTCAGATATACAAAACACCTGCGCGTATCAAAGGCAAACAGCAGCTGCCGGTTGCCAAAATGCTCGTTCTGCACCACCCAGTCATTGTCACTGTGATGGCCGATATAGAATTTCTCTTTCGACAGCAGGATGCGTTCGAAAACACCGTTGGGTTGTTTGATTTGAACGGTTAATGCCAGTTTTTTTTCAACTTTGGTCATCTCTTATGCATTCGACTTTGATCCGGTTCACCGGTATTACTTTTGTCTGACCGTGAGATTCATATTATTATATCCCGCCTGCCCGCAGGTGAGCATGATTCGCTTGAGAAGATCAAATTCTATGTCGCGATCTCCCTGGATAGAAATATTGCCGCGAAATCCGTGGCCGCCGGAGCCCATACCGCCAATGGTTTCGGTGACGGTTCGCAGACGCATCAATTCGTCATAGAGTTCCTCTATGAGCAGCTCCTTCGCTTCGGTTATTCCCTGAATCCGTCGCACCGGTCGACCATCGACCAGGAGCCAGTCGCGGGTGATGCCGACGACGGAGGCGACGCGCGGGCGCAGCGTGGCGGAGGATTCCGGCAGCGTCAGGTCCTTGGTTACACTGATGATATTGCCTTCGGCATCATAATTCACCAGCAAAAAGACCAGCATGATGGTGAACATGTCGAGCATTGAAGTCAGTTTCAGGGTGATATTGCCGGAGCGCCGCGGCCGTTTCACAATGTTTATTTTTGTTATGGGCTGATCGGTCATACGTAATCCATGGCTGTTGTTAACCTGAAATGGAAATATTGGAAAATCCGTTTTCGCGGCAGTGATCCATCACCGTAATGATGGTCTGGTAATTGATACTGTTGACCGGTGCGATGATGATCTCGTCCGATTCCGGATAACGGGTTCTGATCCGCTGCAATTGCGTCGCCAGGCTTCCCCAATCGAAGGCGGTGCCTCGCTTCGGCAGGGCGGGAAAAGTCAGTTCCGGGCTGCGCAGTTCGAAACCGGTCTCGCGAATATAGAGAAAATTGAGCACCACCGGCGTTGATTGACTGACCTGGGCTGTGGCGGGTTTGCGCTCCAGCGACGGCAGCGATAAATCGTGCATAGCCAGGCGAACGAACGATGCGGTGAGGAGCAAAAACGGCACCATGATGAGAAAACAGTTCATGATGGGCGTAATGGTCAGCTCCGCATCGCTGGAACGGTGGCGCATGGTTCGGCCGAGCGTTTTTTGCAGGTTCATCTCTTACCTCGAAGCGACGATATAGCGATAAATCCGCGCTACGGTTTCATTGATTTCATCCACCAGTTCGTTGGTCTTTTCCACCAGGTAACTATAAACCACCAGACAGGGGATGGCCACCATCAGTCCGAATGCGGTGGTGTTCATGGCCACTGCTATGCCGGCGGACAGCAGGGTGGCTTTGTCGGCGGCATCCGCCCCCATCACCGCATGAAACGACGCGATCAGGCCAAAAATCGTTCCCAGCAATCCTAACAGCGTGGCGACATTCGCCACCATCGATAAATACTGGGTGCGTTTTTCCAATTTCGGAATCTCGGTGAGCGCCGCCAACTCCATGGCATTTTGAATATCGGTGGATGATTTGCCGTACTCGAGAATACCCGCCTTGACTATGCGCGGCAAAGCGGCATCCGATTGACTACAATATTCCACCGCGCGGGTGATGTTCTTGCTTTTTATCAATTCTGTCAATCGATTTACAAACGTTTCTGTATCTATGCGATTCTTAAAACGTATGTAGATGATTCGTTCTATCATGATCGACAATCCGATGAGCAGACAAAAAAGGATGATAAACATGACAGAACCACCTTCGACAAAAAAACGAATCATACTTAAAGATTACCTCCATTTTATTGGTACCGAACCATGCTGCATTTGCATTTGTTATTGACTGTTCAAGCTAAACGAGATTTCCCCATCGATATTGCTATCATCCAGGCTGACCCCCGGAGCTGCAGATGTCCTTCTTTTTTTTACCAGGGGATGACGTCCGTGCGTTCTGTTTTGGGTTTTGCCACCGGTCGGGTGATGGCGCGCCCCTTTTTCTCCACCGGTCTGAATATTTCGTCGAAGAAGGAGCGTTCGATACGAATATCATCTATCTCCGGATTGGTGCCGGGGATGATAAAAACCGCCTGTGGTTTTTCCAGTTTGCCCTCCACCTCTATCTTATCGAGGAAAAGCTTGATGGACTGATCGTCCACCTCCGGCGCTTCGATCTGTTGTTTTTGCTCCGGCTGTTGTGGTTGCTGCTTTGATTCCTGCGCCCGAAGCGGCGCAAAAGTTAAGCCGAGCAGTAACATTAATATCAAATGCCGGATAGGGTGTATCGTTGCATTCATGAATTTGATATCCTTTTCAGTGAATCCGCCTCTTGTGCGGGTATTTGCTCTGATTCGGTTGGCTCGGTAATGTCGAGCATGAGGGCTCGCAGCCGTTTGCGGCTTTCCAGTACCCAGCTGTTTTCGATATTATTCGCCTCCGCCTGATCGATGGTTTTTTTATAGGTCTCCATGGCGCGTTCTTTATACGGTTTGGCGGTCTCGGCCAGTCTGGCTCTGTATATCGGCACTTCTTCCTCCGCCAATCCGGCGGGCGGTGGCGATTCTAAAAACGCGCGAACAAATTCTTCAAAACACATGCCGATTCGGCAGGAAGCGGCTGTGGACCAGTCCGCGATTTGATATTCCAATGTTTCCTTGTACGCTTGAAATACTTCGTTGAATCTGGCTACCTTGCGTTTTAGCGCGACATCGAATGGGGGGTCCAGGTTTACTTTTTTATAGTCGGCGAATAAGATTTCACCGATCATAAATTGTGCCTGAGCGACGTAGTAATGGTCCATGACCAGCGAAGCATGCAGATTTTCTTTGTAGGTATCGACGGTGCGCTGATAATATTCCATGGCTTCCTGAAAGCGATTGGTCTTGTAGGCCATTTCACCACTTTTACACAGACACTCGAGCACTTCGGTGAGCGAATCGGGGAATTGGCGGACAAAGTGTTTGTAGACATTTTCTGCCGCATACCAATCCTGAATGATCTCATAACTCAGGGCGGCATTTTTCATGGCGCGCATGGCATAGGGTGAGTTTGGATACTGTTCTGAAAGACGCAAATAATTGGCCGCCGCCAGGGTCCATTCTTCGTTCAATTCGCGCAGCGTAGCCGCTCGATAGAGCGCCTCATCCGCCAGCTCGGAACCGGAGTTGGTGCGCGCCAGCTCTTCCAGCGCCAGGGCGGCTTCGGTGTTCTTGTTCAGCTTTTGATATTGCGAAGCGGCTTCAAAAAGCGCCCGATCGCGCAACTGATCGTCCTGCGTTTCCTTTGCTATTTCATATAATACCGAAGCGGCATCGCCGGTTTTGCCGCTGTTGCTCAAATCCTCGGCTATCTTAAATTTGGCCAGAGATGCCATCTTGACGGCTTTTTGGCTATGCCGCACCGAATCGGGGAAATTCTTCGCCAGGGTCGAAAACCATGAATTGGCCTGGGTGAAAAATCCGGCATCGAAATAACACTGGCCGGTATTCATGGCGGCGCTGAGATAATAGGGTTTATCCGGCCCCCGTTCCACCACTTTTTTATATACCTGGATGGCCGCGTTGTAATGTTCAAGCTCGTGCAGGGTTTCCGCATACTTCATCAAGATTTGATCGTGCCACTTGCTTTCCGGGAAAAAACGGACAAAGTCGTTGCAGGCGCGCAAAAGATCGATCTCCGATTCGTGGGTAAGGCGCACCCTGAGTTTTTCGCCGGTGCCGATAAACGGATCAATATAGATACCGACCGTGTCCATGGGTTCATCCGTGCCCAGGAGTTGGTTGTGACAGAGAACGCGATTGTAAGCGGCGTCGTGACGATATTGCGAACTGTCGTACTTTATGAAAATTTCATAATATGTTTTGGCCGCATGGTTTAGATCGCCCAGGGCGTAATAGCATTCTGCCAGATAGTAGTGAATCTCCGCTGCATCGGCGGCAAAGGGGAACTTGTCCAGGTACTCCAGATATTTGAACACCGCAATCTGGTAATCGCGAACGCGATCTTTTTTCTGCGCCTCCGATTGATGAAAGGTTCCCAGGTAACGCAGGCTCTCGCGCGCCAGTTGCATGGCAGACTGATAGGTTTCGCCCTGCGGATATTTTGCCAGCCAGCTGCCCCCGGGTCCGAACTCGGCCACAATCCGTTCGCGCGTTTTATTGCCTTCCTCAATGTTGTTGTTCTTTTCATGGTTTTCGACGATACGGGTATAGATTTCCGGCGCTTTCTCATAATGAGGGTAGAGTGAAAGCAACGATTCATAGGCTTCGATGGCTTCAGGGAAATAGTTGCGCCGCTGATAAATCTCACCCATGCTGAGGAAAATGGCCAAGGTATACGGTTTGTCGATGCGGTCGGCCAGAAAACTTTTTGCGGCTGCAGCGCCGCCGTATTCGGTGTAACAACTGGCAATATACTGGATGGCTTCCTGGCTTAAATCCGCTTTCGATTTACTCAATATCTGCGTATCGGTGCGTTCGATGAGGGCAATATCTTCAAGCAGATAAATGAACGTGGTAATGGCGTTGGCATGATCGTTGAGGTTGTAATAGGACCATCCTAACTTGTACAGCGCCATATCGAAATAGGGATTGTTCCACTGGTTGAGGAGAAAATTATAGTGGGAAATGGCCTTGCGATATTCGCGTTTATCGAAATAGTATTCACCAATTCGGAAATGGGATTCAATATTGATGGGCGACTGGGGAAAATCCTGGATGATTTGTTCGAAATAGATTTGCGCCCGGCTGAGGTTGCCTTCCTGCAGATGTGCCATGGCCAGCATGTACAGCGCTTTATCCAGCGACGGCAAATTCGGGTAATCGGTAACCAGACGGTAAAGGTGGTCGATACTTTTCTGCAGGCTCATGCGCGGCATGATGGGTTCCTGCGCCAGCTCGCCTTTATCAAAGGCTTCCAATTTTGTTTCATATTCTTCCATCTGCCGTTGAAACAGGATGGTGGCCTGCCGCTGGTAGAGTTGCGCCAGCTGCAGCAGGATAGTCGGGACGAATTCGCCCTGGGGATATTTTTGCAGCAAACCTTCGTGTTCACTGATGAGGCGATTGAGTTTTTCCAGGTTTTCGCCCTCAGACGGCATAATGGCTGTAACCGAAGTCTCCTGCTGCCCCGTCTGCCCATAAAGGGGAAGACGGATTGAGATGAGCAACAGCACAAGTAAGAATAAAGTATATTTTAACGATAGTTTCATCATGTTAACTTTTTGTTATTGAAGGCTTTGTAAAAACAGGACGCGGGATTTGCCGTATTCGGCAAAAGCCCGCCAGTCTCTTCTGCTTTGCCGGCGTTTGGTCATTTGTTGTAATAGTTCCATTTTGTAGGTTAGTTCTTCGAACTTTTTTCTCTCTTCCTGGATGCGCGCCATCAGATTTTGTCGGGCTTCGATCAGCAATGCCCTTTCTTCTTTCAGATGCTCCGGCACGGCGCCATCGGCCTCGTTGAGGGGAAGGGCGTCCAGGAAATTGCTCTCGAGCACCAAAAGTTCGGTTTTCATTTTTTCGATGGTGATACTTTCGTCCAGCAGATTACTCTGAACTTCTTCGATGATGGCTGGAATGATATCGCGGTTCGGGAACATACTGATCAATTGGTCATAAACCTTCAAGGCGCCGTCGTATATTTGTAATTTCAGATAACAATGGCCCAGGAGAAAAAGAGCTTCCTCTGTGTTTTCCTTTTCCGGGTAAAGGGTAACCAGCGACGTCAGCGGCGTAATAGCCTGCAGCTGGTCTCCCAGTTGAATGGAAGACCAGCCCGCTGCCAGGAGAGCGGCGTCATAATGGGCATGATTCGAGGAGACGTTCCGGAAATGCTCTCCGGCCTGCTCGTAAAAACCCAGTTCGTAGTAGAGGTAACCCAGGGTTAAATGCGTTTCATCGACGATATTGCGACGTTCGTCGCTTTCGATGGTGAGCGTACAGATATCTTTAAACGTGTTAATCGCTTTGCGGACATTTTTCATCCGTAAATAGGACAATGCCAGGGTGTATTGACCATATTCGTAGTAGGGGCTTTTACTGGATAATTTATCCAGCAAATCGATGGCGCGGGGAAAGTCGCGAACGGTATAATAGGACAGACCGGCAAAATAATAAGAAGCATCCATGACCGGACGCGGCGCATTGGAGCGTGAAATGGCATTGTGATATTCGATGCATCTTGCAAAGTCTTTGCGGTCGTATTCAGTGCGCTGCAGACCCAGCATCGCACGCGGCAGAAACGGACTGCGTAAATATTTGGTGAGCAGGTGGCGATACAGTTTTGCTGCGCTATTTTGCAGGCCGATTTCATAGAGGCATTCACCCAATAGAAAAAGGACTTCATCGGTGCGCGAATAATTGGCGTTGAAATCGATAAGAATGATTAAATCGCGCGCCGCATCCCAATAATCCTTATCCTCAAAACTGCTCCTGGCTTCTAGGAACAGCTTTTCAGAAGATTTTTCCATGGCGGCGTTGGGATTCTGGTCGGCAAGGGACGGCAGGCTCGCCAACAGCACAAAGAAAATAACAACTGCCGCCCTGTGCCTGCAAGGGTGTGAGAAACGTCCTGTGAATATGTCATGAAAAAAACTTTGCATACCTCATTGCCGTTTTTTTGAATGCCGAACGCGGATGCCTTCAAAAGAAGAACGATACGGTTGCTACTCGATTTAAAACGGAGGTTTTTCTTCCTTTTCTTTTTCTACCTGTTTACGCAGCTCTTCCAAATCCTTGAGTACTTTTTCTCGTTGCTGACGGATTTCATCTAACTTTTTCTGCTCCTGCTTGCTTTGTTGCAAACGGGCTTTTTCCTCTTCAGTCCGGTAGGTAAAAAGATGGATCCGATAGGAAGCGCCCAGTATGATTTTCCAGTCGGCATACGCTTTCAGATAGGGATTTTCTTTATATTCGTAGGCTGTGGGCGGTGGCGCCCCGAGCCGGATATCACAGGCAATATCGAAGATAAAATCATTAAAGCCAACGAAGCGAAAACCCTGTGAGAACCTGTGGAAATTTTGTGAAAATGAGATGTATTCGCTGTTGTTGATGAATATTTCGCTGGTTAATTCCGAATAGAATAGAAACGTGCGGATGGGGAATTTCAACGCCAGTCCGCAAAAAAGTTGATCATAGCGTGAGCGGAAAAATTGGTCGTGCCAGTTATGATCGCGATAACCCACATTCAAACAAAATTTAAGGGGGACCTGCAAGGTCGAATTCTTAAGATCGAAATTGACCAGGCCAGTTAAACCCCAGCCGTAGGCGTCCATGCTGAAAGATTCATACGGGATATTATGGCGGGGGGCCGTCGGGATTCTCACCAGTCCTAACAATCCGTACTGCATCAAGCCGGTTTTTTTCGGGATATGAACTTTTACGCCGATTTGGGTGTCACCGATGGGACCCCACAAGTCTCTCTGGTTATCCTGATAGGGGACGGCGTGGAGCAGAAGCTCAAAAACGTGTGATAGCCCGATGGTAAAGTTGAGATGGACGCTGTGGTCTTCCAGCAGCTCGCGCTTTGTCCCGATGATGGCGGTTTTGTCGCCAATGACATGGGCGTCGGCTTTTTCAGCATAAAAACTGTAAAATGGCGAGAGATATAAATGACCCGCTGGGACAGGTTCGGCATCCCAGACGCGCAATTGTCCTTTGCCGCCATGGAGGGTCACCTGCGCCAGGCAGGAAGCCATATGAACAAATGTAAAGAATAATAAACTATTTCTCAAACGCGAATGCATAGCAATTAGTTTTGCCTGATTTCCATGTTAAGAGGCGAACCGAACGGATAAGCGCCGACTATAAGATTAAAAATTTAGCCTTTCTCATCATAATATGCAATAAAATTTTCTCCATGACCTGTAATATAAAAGTAGCATCATTTAATATCGGCTGCAGAAAAGTATTTCTCGAGGCGGAGAGACTATTGTGATCCGGGTCATACCATTCCTTTTTTCTTGCGTACGAACCATTCGGCGGCCAGCAGGACAATAATGGCAATCATAGTGCACGCTCGATTCCAAACTTCGATGGTTCGCCGGCTGATAAGGATTTTATTTTTGCCGCGGATCGATGTCAGCATTTCCGCCACAGAGTCGATGGTGGCGAACCTACCGCCGCTTACCCGGGCCAGTTCTCGAAGCAAGGATTCCTGCATATTAATTTCGTTGAGTTCCTGGTTGTATTCTCCGACGGAGAACTGCATCTGGGTTCGCCCCGTCTCTTTTCCATCCTGCAAGACGTTCAGCGACAGTGTATAATCGCCCGCCGTCAGCGGTTGCAGGGTGGCGGTGTATCTTCCATCCGACGCCGATATCATATCGATTTCCTGCCTTTCACCGTCCCGGCTTAAAAGCAGACGTAATTCGGCATCCGGGATCGGATTCAGCTGGGCATCATAGACGTGGGCAGTGCATCTGACCGGCTCGCCGAAATGATATATCGACCTGTCAGTCTGCAGGCGGATGAGATCGGTTCGTTGCTCTATTTGAAGCCAGCGAATAAGGTTATTGATAAAATGATGATACACATCATCTTCATTGCCGATGCCCGCCATCATCAGGTGCCAGCGCCATAATTCATAGCCCATGACGGCAGCGGATTTCTGCCCGTGGCTGCGAACAAGTATCAACGGCCATACCTCCTCGGCCGCTGCCCGACCCGCTGATGCGGCTCTTGCCGTTGCCAATATTTCCGTATCCGGCCAGGGTGTGCGGATTTTGTGACTGATAAAGACCGGTGGTAACAAACTCCAGGCCGAAATTTCTCGGCCGGGTATTTGCATCACCGGATGCAACTGGCCGGCGGCGGTGATCACCGGCAGTACAGCTGTTTCAGGAACAATAATGACATCGGTTTTAAACGGCAGGTAATCTTCAAATATCTCCAGTCGATTCCAATTGACATTTTTGCCGCATAAAAAGATCAAAGGCCTGGCGC
>JAFGSU010000223.1 GCA_016934435.1 Candidatus Zhuqueibacterota bacterium
CGATATGGGCGCCCACATCATGGACCAGCCCTACTGGGCCCTCAACCTGGGCGCTCCTTCACATGTATACGCTTCCTCCACCAAGATGACGGATGCTTCCTATCCACTGGCCGAGATGATCACCTACCAGTTTCCGGCCAGAAAAAGCCACCCGGAAGCGGAAGCGTACGGCATTAAATTGAAAATCGATCTGGTTCCGGTGAAAATGTTCTGGTACGACGGCGGCATCACCGCACCACGTCCCATTGAGCTGGAAACCGGAAGGCGATTGGGAGACGGCAAGGGCGGCGTGCTCTTTATCGGCGACAAGGGCACTATGATGTGCGGCAATTACGGCGAGAGTCCGCGCATCATCCCGGAAAGCAAGATGCAAGAATATGTGCGGCCGGAAAAAAAGTTTCCGCGCGTCTCCGGCCACATGTCGGAATGGATCGAATGCTGCAAATCCGGCAAAAAATCCAGCACCGATTTCAGCTATTCCGGCCCCCTCACCGAGACGATGCTGTTAGGTTGCGTTGCCGTGCGCTGCAAGGAGATGCAGCCCATGCTCGAGTGGGATGCCGCTAACATGAAATTCCCCAACTATCCCGATGCCGAACAATACCTGTCCATGCCGTATCGCGAAGGGTGGACGCTGTAGGCGGGGGATAGGGTATAAAGTATAGTTGGAGCATGATATGGTGGGCACAGTGAGAAGGGTGCTTTTGATTGCGGGGCCGTGTGTCTTTATGAACGCAAAATATCCATCACAGAAATGGTCAGATGGCATGCATCCTGCGCGCTAACTTGTCCGGTTACGCTCTGAATGAAAATGATGGCGATGATGGTTACACCCAGTTAACGTCCCGTCAGGGACGAAATCTTTATAGATTCGAATCAGCTCCTTTTCAAGTCCCGTCAGGGACGTAATCTTTATAGGACTGTGAATCCTGAAATAAAGGACCAACCGGTAAATCTATGGACGAAAAAGATAAAAAAGAATCATCCGAATCCCCATCGAACAAAAAGATCGATCGCCGGGATTTTTTGCAGGGGCTGGCCGGCGTGCCGGTTCTTGGGGCGCTGGCTGTCGCCGCCTGGAAGCAGGAGGCCTACCGCCGCGCCATCCGCTCGCAACGCGCCGCCGGTTCGGCAGCGCCTGAAAAAGAGGATGATCTCCATGTCGCTTTGCTGGGCGTGGGCGCTCAGGGGGATGTCCTCCTTAACTCTATGTTGAAAATTCCGGGACTGCGATTTCAGGCGGTGTGCGATATCTGGAGCAACTATAATCTGAAACGGGCCGGCAACCTGCTGCGCAAGTACGGTCATGAGGTCAATACTTATGAAGACTATCGCGCGATGCTGGACAGGGAAAAAGGTTTGGATGCGGTGGTCATCGCCACGCCCGATTTTTGGCACGCCGAGCACACCATCGCCTGCCTGCAAGCCGGCCTCAACGTTTATTGCGAGAAGGAGATGTCCAATACGCTCGAAGATGCCCGCCGCATGGCGCTGGCCGCCGGAGAGTCGGGCAAGCTGCTGCAGATCGGCCACCAGCGCCGCAGCAATCCGCGCTATATTTTTTCCCATGATGTCCTGTTGAAGGAATTAAAGCTGCTCGGGCGAATGGTCACTGCTTATGGGCAGTGGAACCGATCGGCGGCGCCGGACCTGGGCTGGCCGAAGCGGTATGAAATTCCGCTCGCCACCCTGCGCAAATACGGATATGAATCCATGCATCAGTTCTGCAACTGGCGCTGGTATAAGAACCTCGGCGGCGGACCCATCGTCGATTTAGGTTCGCACCAGATCGATATTTTCAGCTGGTTCCTCGGCGTTAATCCCAAATCGGTCATGGCCAGCGGCGGCACCGATTATTACGATAAAAGCACACACGAATGGTACGACACCGTGATGGCGATCTATGAATATGAGACAGCGGAAGGCACAGTGCGCGCGCATTACAAGACGCAGACCACCAACGGCAGTCTCGGTTATTTTGAGCAGTTCATGGGGGATGAGGGCACGCTGGTCATATCCGAGTCGGCGAATGTGGGTTCCGTGTACCGGGAAAAAACCAAGGCGCCGATGTGGGACCGGTGGGTGCGCAAGGGCTATCTCAGCGAACCCAAACTGATGGAGATGACGAGCGAAGTGGATATGGGCGACGCGCTCGATGTACGGGAGACGATCTCGCCCGATGAACATAAACTAACGCTGCAATTCTACGACGCCTATCATAAACCGCATCTGGAGAATTTTTTCAATGCCGTGCGCGGTCGGGAAAAATTGAACTGCCCGGCCGAGCTCGGATACGAGTCGGCAGTGGCGGTGTTGAAAGTGAATAAAGCCGTGGAAGCGAAACGAACCCTCTTTTTCGATCCGCAAGAATTTCTGGTTTAATAGTACCGGATGGTCGTAACCCGAAAGGATTTCAGCTTTATGAAAGATGCACGCTTGTCCAATTGGCAATGGATTAGTCTGGTGGTATTGCGCATGTTGATCGGCTGGCATTTCCTCTACGAAGGAGTGGCCAAACTGCTCAAAGGCAATTGGTCTGCGTACGGATTCCTGATGGAATCGAAATGGATTTTCGCCGATTTGTTCCAGTGGATGGCGCAAAACAGCACAGTGCTATCGGTCGTCAACACCCTGAATATGTGGGGACTGGTACTGATCGGGCTCGGCCTGATACTCGGCATCTTCACACGCATCGCCGCCGGCGCGGGTGTCGTGCTGATCCTGCTGTATTATGTGTGTAATCCGCCGTTCGTCGGGCTGTTCTATTCCATTCCCACCGAAGGGAGCTATCTATTCGTCAATAAGAATATCGTAGAACTGGCGGCTCTGCTGGTATTGATGGCCATTCCGAGCGAACAATTTGCCGGCATGGACCGAATATTGTACAAGTTTTTAAAAGAATCGTAATTTAAATGGAGATGTTGATAATGATGTTGAATAAAAAATATTTCCCTTTAGTCATAATTTTTTCCGCGCTGTTATTCTCCACTTTTCTGCTGAACGGCCAGGATCTGAAACCGATCGATATCAAACTCCCCAAACCAATGTTTGTCGGCACACCGCAGAATATCAAGGTTCCCAACCTTGAAAAACCGCTGGGCAGGCCGCGCGATCCATTCCTGGCGCCGGTCGGCACAGCCAATGTTGCGCTCAACAAGCCGGTGGTAGCGAGCGACAACTATCCTGTCATCGGTGAAGTTGAGCAGGTCACCGACGGCGACAAGGAAGCAGAGGACGGCAGTTACGTCGAATTCGGGCCGTTTCTGCAGCACGTCACCATCGATTTGCAGGCGGAACACACGATTTTTGCGGTTGTCATCTGGCATTATCACAAACAGCCGTGCGTTTATAATGATGTGATCGTGCAGATCTCGAACGATCCGGCGTTTAAAAAAGACGTCAAGACCATTTTTAACAACGATCATGACAACTCCGCCAAATTGGGCACTGGCAAGGATAAAAATTACGTCGAGACCGCCGAAGGCAAGCTTATCGATGCCGGGGGTTTTCAGGGACGATACGTGCGCTGTTACAGCAACGGCAACAGCAACAGTGATCTGAATCATTATATCGAAGTAGAGGTGTACGGACTGGCGGTGAAGGGGGAGTAGATATTTTTTGCATGTTTGAAGTGCGGCGACGTGTCGACCAGTGATAGAGAAGTTGTCCCCAAGTCCGAAAAGTGTATAGATTCGACGTTATCAGTGCCTTCTCCCCCGATTTTTCAAGGGGCTTGTCCGTCCGATTCTTGGCGGAGAGAAGGACAGGATGAGGGGGCCATGCGGTCACTTAACCATATTTGACGGCTGTAATTGTACTTTTTGTACAACCCCAGTCCAAAAATGCGGCGAAGCGTGATAATGGCCATGATCTAGAGCCTTGAAAGATTTATATGAAGAATAGCGGCTATTATATACTCGCGTGGTGTGCCGTCCTTGCATTGGCCGTGGCGCTTCGCCTGCCGAACCTGCAACGCCGACCCATGCACACCGACGAAGCTGTGCATGCGGTGAAATTGGGCGATCTGCTGGAAACCGGAACCTACCGGTACGACGCTAATGAATACCACGGTCCGACGCTCAATCTGTTTACGTTGATTCCGGCTGCGCTCCGCGGCCAGACTCGCCTGGCCGAACTGGATGAAACCACCCTGCGCCTAATCCCCGTCTTCTTCGGACTCGCACTGATCCTTCTACTCGCTCTGCTCGCACGCGTCGTCGGACGAACAGCGACGCTGGCGTCGGCCATATGGGTCGCCGTGTCGCCTGTCCAGGTTTTCTACAGCCGTTATTATATCCAGGAAATGCTATTTCTCTTTTTCAGCGTTCTTCTCCTCATCGCAATTTTTCGCTATGGCAGGAGTGCCCACTGGGGCTGGGTTCTGACCGCCGGCTGCGCACTGGGATTGCTGCATGCTACCAAAGAGACCGATATCCTGATCATCGCTACCATGATGATGGCCGCCGCTGTCGTCTGGCTGGAGCATCGGCAGAGGTCGGACGTAGCATTTTGGCCCCGGAGGCATCTATCATGGCATCTCCTCGTTTTTTTCCTGAGTGCGTTGCTGGTCTCGGGTTTATTCTATACTGTGTTTCTGACCCATCCGCAAGGATTTCTCGATTCTTTTCGCACGTATCAGGGATATTTTCAGCGTGGCATTGGCCAGTCGCTTCATCTGCATTCGTTGTATTATTATTTCAAGCTGCTTTTCTTTTTCCATCTGCCCGGAAAACCGGTCTGGAGCGAAGCCTGGCTGCCGCCGTTCGCCCTGCTGGCCGTGGCGCGAATTTTTCGCCGCCCGACCGAAAGGGGGGAGGATAAAGCCATCGTTTTTAAAAAATGGCTCATTTTTTATACTCTGGCGCTCGGCATCATATACTCTGTTATACCTTACAAAACGCCCTGGAATATCCTGTCCTTTCAATTCGGTTTATTGCTGCTGGCGGGTATCGGATCGATCGATCTCCTTGAGATGCTGAAAAAGAAACGATGGATCGCTATTCTAATTGGCGTGATCTGTTTTACAGGTATGATCCGGCAGGCGGTACTGTTAAATGGTCGATACGACTCCGATCCGGGAAATCCGTGGGTATACGCGCATCCCGGTCCGGATGTTAGGGTTATCTCCGAAAGGGTGGAAGCTGCGGCGCGCGCCGCTCCGGAGGGCGTTCAGTCGCATGTGCAGGTCATTGTGCCCGGTCATGAATATTGGCCTTTGCCGTGGACGTTGAGGCAATTGCCGAATGCAGGATGGTATGAAAGGGTTGATGATCAATCGCCGGTGGCGCCGATTATTCTGGTCACGCCTGATGAAGAGCCGGCTCTATCGCGAAAACTTTACCTCCTGCCGCCGCCCGGGCAAAAGCATCTCTACATGCGCCTCTGGCAAGAATACCTTGAGCTGCGGCCCGGCAAAGAAATTCGCGGTTATGTGCGCAAGGATGTGTGGGATTTGCTGCAAGATAGCAAGAAATAATGTTGAATGATGAATGTTGAATTTTAAATGATGCTTTGTTTACAAAGCGCGTCATATAATGTGAGGCTATATTCACCTTGTTCAATACAGCAACAACGACTGATCCTGAATCCGGGGATGGCGGTACAGGGGCAATATCTTCATTTAGCCATCGATCCATGGCAACGATATTCGAAATCCGCATTCATCATAATGATCGCGTTTACGCGGAACAGGCCGCAGTGGATGCTTTCCGATTGCTTGATCGCATCGAGTCCGATCTCAACCGCCATGATCCCAACAGCGATGTGTCGCAGTTGAATGCCGCAGAGCCTGGAGAAGAGATTCGCTTGGGTTTGCACGCCTATCAATGCCTGCAGCTGGCATTCGTTGTGCATGAGGCCAGCCGGGGCGCTTTTGACGTCACCGTTGGCGGCATTAAAGATTTGTATGCGCAAGCTGGTTCCTGGTGGCAGCGGTTAACCGGGCGTTGTGCCGCCAAAACTCATCGGGTGGGCATGCGACATATGCAAATGGTTGATGATCGCCGTGCGGTTATCCTCGATGCGCCGGTGACGGTGGATCTGGGCGGCATCGGCAAGGGCTATGCG
>JAFGSU010000224.1 GCA_016934435.1 Candidatus Zhuqueibacterota bacterium
GTTCTTACGCCTTATTATGATGCGGAACGATTCGGCATTAAACTCGTCGGCTCGCCGCGGCATGCCGATGTGTTGCTGGTCACCGGAGGCGTGTCCCGGCAGGTAGCCCCGGCTTTGAGACGACTCTATGAGGCTACACCCAATCCCAAACTGGTTTTCGCCATCGGTTCGTGCGCACTGGGTGGGGATGTTTTTTATGATAGTTACAATATGTTCGGCGGTGTGGACAAGGTGATACCGGTTAATTTTTACATACCGGGCTGCCCGCCGCGGCCGGAGGCAATTTTATATGGCGTGGCCGTAGCACTGGGCCTGGCTCCTAAAAAAGTAGAGCAGAAATTTAAAACAGATTTTCCCGAATTTGAGGAACTGAATCTTCCGATGATCGGTACAAAAAAGTAACAGGTTTCTGACATGGAAGTTATGCATGTCCTTCATTGTCAGGACATGCATTTTTTTTTATCATTGCAATCTTGTGAAAATGAGTGTTCTTACTCATATTAAGCTGATTCGGTATCTACAAGTTTTTTCGGTTGCCCTGTACATGGCGCTTTATCACATAAATGTTCCGGTTAACCGCACTACAAAAGTGCCGGCAAAAATACTTTTTGGATACCCTTGTAACTAAACGAAAAAGCACACGTGCTTTGAGCTTTATTTCCGCACCTGCAGACCGTTACACGTTGTTTTGAGGAGGTGAAGTCTTATCCCCGTCATAGAAACTATTCGGGATAAATGCAAACGATGTTACTCATGTGTGCGAAATTGTCCCACAAAAGCCATTCGCATCGAGCATGGCCAGGCGATGGTGATGGAAGAGGATTGTATCTGCTGTGGTCGTTGCGTCATCGTATGCGCGCAAAATGCGAAAAAAATTGCCAGCGCCATTGAACCGAGCCTGGAGATATTGGCCTCCTCTGAAGATACCTATGCCATATTGGCGCCCTCTTTCCCCGCGGCTTTTCCCCAGGTTAAACCAAACCAGGTTATCAGCGCTCTGTACAGGCTTGGATTCAAGCACATCTGGTCGGCGGCGGTCGGCGCTGATATGATTTCGGTGGAATATCGCCGTTTAGTATCTAAAGACTCGGTGGTGACGCTGATCAGCACACCCTGCCCGGCGCTGGTAAGTTATATTGAAAAACATCAACCGGATCTGCTTATGTTTCTGGCGCCCATCGTTTCGCCCATGATTGCTACAGGCCGCCGGATTCGCGCCCATCACAATCCCGATGCCAAGATCATCTTTATCGGGCCCTGTATTGCCAAAAAGAATGAGATCGCCGATGTTAAAGTGCAGGGGGTGATTGATGAAGTACTGACCTTTAAAGAACTGGAAGACATTTTTTCGCTTAGGAATATCCAGCCTGAAACATTGCCGGAAAAGCAGATGGACGGTCCCATGCCGAAACTGGGTGGCATTTTCCCGGTCTCCGGCGGATTATTGCGGACCGCTCATCTCCAGGATGATATTCTCGAAAATGATATTATCGTCACCGAAGGATCGACCCGGGTGCTGGATGTTTTGCAGCAGGTAGAGGAAGGTAAAGTACAGGCCCGGTTTTTGGACTTGCTGTTCTGCAAAGGCTGTATCGACGGACCGGCGATTCAGAACGAATTGTCGGTTTTTGAACGCAAAAATATCGTCGCCAACTATGTCCGCCAGCAGCTCGAAAAAGTCCGGGCCGAAGCGGATGATGCGGAGGACGTAAATCTGGAGAGACGGTTTACCAAACAGGAGATATCTCGTCCCATGCCCTCCGAGGAGGAGATCAAGGCCATCCTCAAACAGGTAAATAAAACCAAAAAAGAGGACGAACTGAATTGCGGCGCCTGCGGCTATGCCACCTGCCGTGAAAAAGCCATTGCGGTTTATCAGGGGCGCGCCGAGTTGGAGATGTGTCTGCCGTATCTTATCGACCGTCTTGAGATCATGAATCGCGAGCTCATAGATGCACAACATCGCATGGTATCCGCGGCCCGGCTTGCATCCATGGGTGAGCTATCCGCCGGCGTGGCCCACGAGATCAATAATCCCCTGGCCGGCGCTTTAAATTATATTAAATTAATGCAGCGCAAATTAAAGGGGGAACAGGTCGAGCTCGATATCGGGACCTATTTTCGCTATCTGGAAACCATGGAAGGTGAGATCAGTCGTGTTTCCGGCATTGTGCGTACATTGCTCGATTTTTCCCGTCCTTCGGAACCGGCCATTGAAAAAGTGTTGATTCCGGAACTCTTTCAAAAAATCCTCATTCTGCTTCATTATCAGATTTCTTTGCAGGATATCGAAATCAAGGAAGAATATCATGATTGCGAGGTGCCGATTCGTGCGGATTTCAAACAGATTCAGCAGGTGCTGATGAACATTTTGATCAATGCCGCTCAGGCAACTCCAAAGGGCGGTTCTATTACATTGCGCTGTCATCGTCATAGCGACTCGCGATATATGCAGATGGAAATCGAAGATACCGGTTGCGGTATGTCAAAAGAAAATCTGGCGCGCATATTCGATCCGTTTTTCACCACCAAGGAAAAGGAGAGAGGCACCGGATTGGGATTATCCGTGGCCTATAGTATCATACTCAAGCATCAGGGCACCATCGATGTCGAGAGTGAAGAAGGCGTGGGGAGTAAGTTCACCATTAAAATTCCTGTGTATCGAGACGAAGATGTGCCAAAAGACTGACCTGCGAAATGAGATTTGTTTTTGATCAAAAGCTATAAATTGTTATATTATAACAACTGGATTTTGAATCACCTATTCCACTAAATTGTGAGTGAAACCGTGGAAATTGAAGATTATGTATTGATCGTCGACGATGAACGCGTATTGCGGGAATCGCTGGCGGAATGGCTGACGGAGGATGGATTCCATGTTTTGCTGGCAGATTCCGGCATGGAGGCCCTGCGCATCATTCAGGAAAAAAAACCGACCATCGCCGTCATCGACATTAAGATGCCGGGTATGGATGGCATCAGTCTGTTGCGTAAAATCCGCGAAGTTGATAGCAATATAGTGGTTATCATGATCACCGCTTTTGCAACGGTAGATAATGCGGTACAATCGATGAAAGACGGAGCTTTTGATTTCATCACCAAGCCTTTTCCGCCGGAAAAACTTTCCAACATGTTGCACCATGTGCTTGAACATCAACAGCTCAAACGGGAAAATATCCGATTGAAAGAAGAGCGCAGCCATATTCTGCGAATGGCTCTGACGGCTTTGGTGACGTTTATCGTTCTGGCTTTGCTGATCTATTTTATTTTTGTGTGACCAGGAACTATGATACCGATTGTTACAACCATAGAAGCGCGTTGCAAGATGTGCTATTCTTGTATTCGCCGTTGTCCGGCTAGCGCTATACGAGTGGAGAACGGCCAGGCCACTGTCATGCCTGAGCGGTGCATTGCCTGCGGCTACTGCGTCAAAGTCTGTCCGCAAAAGGCAAAACAGATTCGCGACGGTATTGCCCACACCCGCGCTTTGCTGCAGAGCAGCGACGAAATAATCGCCATCCTGGCGCCCTCGTTTCCCGCCGCCTTTGTTGACGTCAGGCCATTTCAGGTTGTTGCCGGATTGCGCAAACTCGGTTTTTCTCAGGTATATGAAGTCGCCCTCGGCGCAGATATGGTTGGAGAGGAATATGCTAAAATCAGCAAAAACAGCGTCATGCCGATCATCATTTCCTCGCCCTGTCCGGCCATCGTCAATTACATCGAAAAATATTATCCGGAATTAATCCTGACGCTGGCTCCCGTGGTTTCACCCATGATCGCACTGGGCCGGCTCCTCAAACAGGTTGTCGCGCCGGAGGCCAGGATCGTGTTCATCGGTCCTTGTATCGCCAAGAAGAGAGAGCGTGAGGACCCCAGGGTTGCCCATATCATCGATGAAGTATTGACTTTTGAAGAATTGGTTCGTTTTTTCGAGGAACAGGGTGTTGATTTGAGCGATCTGGAGGAAACGCCGTTCGACGGCCCGGAGGCGGGCATCGGTCGTTCTTTTGCCCTCTCGGGTGGATTGTTGGAGACGGCCGGACTGCCGGGCGGCACGCTGCAAAACGATAAAATCGTAACCGAAGGCCGCGATCGCGTTATCGACGCCATTAAAAAAGTGGCGGAAGGCAAAATCGAAGCGCGTTTTCTCGACCTGCTTTTTTGTGAGGGCTGTATCAACGGACCACAGATGGTAGAAGACCTTTCCGTATTCGTTCGCAAGGATCGCATTATCAATTTCTTCAACAATCGCTCGGCTCAGCCCGATCCTGAACAGATGGAAGCATGGCGGCAGAAAGCAAAAAAGATCAATTTACGACGCGAGTTCACCTCTGAAGATTTGTCGTTGCCGGATCCGACTGAAAAAGAAATCAGGGAAATACTATCTCGCATTGGTATTTCGACGGACGAGGACGAATTGAATTGCGGCGCCTGTGGATACCCGACCTGCCGCGAAAAAGCGGTGGCCGTTTACCAGGGCATTGCCGAAGTGGAAATGTGCCTGCCGTACATGATCGAAAAATTGCAAAAAATCCAGAAAGAATTGACCGATTCCAATGAGGAACTGCGAACGTCTCTCGATACCCTGCAAAAAACGCAACAGCAGTTACTGCAATCCGAAAAAATGGCTTCGGTTGGTCAATTGGCTGCGGGTGTCGCCCATGAATTGAATAATCCCCTGGGCGGGATTCTTATTTATGCCAATCTCATGCTGGAAAAAATGCAAAAGAATACGCGCGAAGCGGATGATCTGCAGCGTATTATGAAGGAAACGGAACGCTGTCGCGGCATCGTAAGAGGGTTGCTGGATTTTTCCCGGCAAACGCGCATTGAAGCGGCCATCGTCGATATCAATCAAATCCTCAACGGCACTATGGCATTGGTGACACAACAGGCGCTGTTTCATAACATAAAGGTCGCGCTGAACCTATATGAAAAGCTCCCCAAGGTATTCGCCGACGTCGGCCAGATGCAGCAGGTTTTTCTCAATATCATATTGAATGCCGTGGAAGCCATGGAAGGAAAAGGCGAAATCACCGTGACGTCGCGGCTCGACGATGATGAACGCCATGTGTTGCTCAGCATTGAGGACAGCGGCCCGGGCATGTCGGAAGAAGTGCTGAAAAAAATATTTGATCCTTTTTTCACTACCAAACCACAGGGCAAAGGCACAGGTTTGGGATTGGCCATCGCGTACGGCATCGTGCAAAAACACAAAGGTGAAATATCAGTCCGGAGCCGGGTCGGCCAGGGGAGCGCTTTTACCGTTCGGCTTCCCATCGCCCGGCAGATGGAGATGGCACATTCCCTCATGCAGGAAGGGTGAATACAGGCGCGCGCCGACATCGATGGTTAGCAGCCGCCAATGTCAATGCCGGGATGTTCCGGCTTATGATCATAGGATGATGCCCTGTTTTCGATTGATGCTGTTATGTTCGGAAGTTAGAGGAATTCATATTCACAACTGAGGAAAAGTAACCAACACTTTTATGGAGATTGAAATGGCCGAAAAAGCAAAAATATTAGTGATCGATGATGATCCCGATTTTGTCATGATCAACCGCACTATTCTGGAGAGCGCCGGCTACCAGGTCGATGCGGCGCAGGACCCCGATTCAGCCTGGCTGAAAATTAAAGCCTGGATGCCCGATCTCATTTGCCTGGATGTGATGATGCCGACCGGGACCGAGGGTTTCCATTTTGCCCATAGAATCCGGAAGGATGCGGAAACCAACCACATCCCCATCCTGATGATCACCTCCATACATGATCATACCGATCTACGGTTTTCCAGCGAGGATGAGGACTATTTACCGGTGGATGATTTTGTCGAAAAACCCATCAAAAAAGAGACGCTTTTGCAAAAAGTGGAAACGCTTTTAGCGCAAGGCCACGATAGATCAAAGAAACATTCCAAAGATAAAGGGATCGGACTAAAAATGTAGACGGGTACGACACTATTTGTCTTATTTGATAAAGGCGGTGATAACCATAATGAATAGCAAGAAAAAAATCCTGCTGGTGGATGACGATCCAGCATTTCGCGAGATAAACCGCATGGTTTTGGAAACGTCCGGTTATGAGGTTGAGGAAGCCGATTCAAAGCCGGCGGCGCTGGAGAAGATACGCAGCACGACTTTTGATCTGGTGATTCTGGACCTCATGATGGAGGAACGCGATTCGGGATTTCAGCTGGCCTATGCGCTGCGACAGGAAGAGGCAACGCGCACGCTGCCCATTCTGATGCTGACATCCGCCGAGGAGAAAACCGGTTTCAGTTTTGATGTTGCCCAGGATAGAGAATGGATGAAAGTGGATGATTATGCGGCCAAGCCCCTCAAGCCGGCTGAACTGATTGCCAGGGTTGAAAAAATGTTACAAAAAGGAAAAACATGAATCAGGAAGGCGGAAAAGCGAAAATCCTGGTTGTGGATGATGAAGAGATCATTCGAATCGGTTGCTCGCGCATTCTCGAAGATCAGAACATGTGGGTGGAGGAAGCTGCCAATGGACGCATCGGCTGGGAAAAGATTCAAGCCAGTCCTGATTACGACCTGGTGCTCCTGGACCTGATGATGCCGGAGATGGGCGGATTGGAGGTGCTGGACGAGATTCAAAGAATCGACAGCAAGATCGTCACGATCATGATCACCGGTTTTGCCACCATTGAAACGGCGGTTGATGCCATGCGTAAGGGCGCCTATGATTATCTGCCAAAGCCTTTTTCGCCGGATGAGTTACGCGCCAAAATCAACCGCGGGCTGGAAAAAAGACGCCTTACAATGGAAGCCGAACAGCTGCGTGAAGAGCGGGATCGAAATCTGCTGCAATTATCCAAAGAAAAATCGCGCACCCTGACGCTGATCAATTGCATGTCCGAGGGCATCATCGCGACCAATCGAGCCGGGCAAATCGTTCTGATTAATCCCGCGGCCTGTAACATGATGCGTCTGAGTTGTGAACGGGCGCTAGGGGCAACGGTGAAGGGCCTGCTCGAAAATCCGGACCTGGAGCAACATATCGCCGAGATGCTGGAAACAGTTCAGCGCACCGCCATCATGACGCGCAAAGAGTTCACGACCAGCGACAAAAGAGTATTACAATCCAATACTTCGCCCATCGTCGACGATCAGGGCGAGACTCTCGGTACTATCACCGCTCTGCTGGATATTACCGAAGATAAAAAAATTGAGCAGATGAAATCGGATTTTATCCGTTTGGTATCGCACGAATTAAAGGCGCCCATCGGTGCCATCGAAGGATATCTGAATCTGATTATCGAAGGACTGACCGCAGGCGATAGCAAAAAAGAGCGGGAGATTATCATCCGTTCGCGCGACAAAGCTGAAAACCTGCTGTTGCTGATCAACGATTTGCTGGACATGTCGCGCGCCGAGCGTAAAATCTCCAAAACCATGACGCCGACCGATATCTCGGCCGTGTTGAAAGAGACGGTAGAATTCTACCGCAACGAAGCCAAATCCAAATCGCTTTCTTTCGGACTCGAGCTGCCGGAACCATTACCTCCGGTGCTGGCGAACCAGGATGACCTGGGTCGCCTGTTTTCCAATCTGATCAGCAATGCCATCAAATATACTCCGGAAAAAGGTTCCGTGCAGGTATCCGTACGTCAGGCGGAAGGACAGCTAATGGTGGAGATCACGGATACCGGCATTGGTCTGTCCGAGGAAGATTTGCAGAAAATATTCGGAGAATTTTTTCGCGCCAAAAATGCCGTGCAACGGAAAATCAGCGGCACCGGATTGGGACTGTCAATTTGTAAACGAATTATTGAAGACCATAATGGCTATATCCAGGTGGAGAGTAAACTGGACGTTGGTTCCAGGTTCAGAGTTATTCTCCCTGTTCATAAACTGAATGTCAATTAAACGCAGAACAGCCCGCTTTAGTTGAAAGGTCTGCAACATGGTATTACACGAGATTGTTGAAAAAATCGGTTTTAAAATTCTCGCCGGCCAGGAATCATTGCAAGCGCCTGTGACGCATGCTTATATTTCCGATATCCTCAGCGACGTCATGGCCCGATCGCAAAAAGGCACGCTGTGGATTACCAACCAGACCCATATGAACGTCATCGCCATTGTTTTTTTCAAGAGTCTATCCGGGGTTGTTTTTCCTGAAGGATTGATTCCAGATGATGACGTACTGGCCAAAGCCCGGGAGAAACATATTGCGGTGCTCTCCAGCGAGCTATCCGCATTTGATATTGCCGGTCGGTTATACGCCATGGGAATTCGGGGGTAACAATAAGTAGATGATGAAGTAACGATCATTATTTCGTTCACATATTAATTTTGGAGGAAGTTATGGCGAATCTGTTTCTTGCGAGTGAAATTATGGAAATGAGTATCATCGAGGAGCGCAATGGTGCGGCCTTTTATGCGGCTCTTGCCGACGCAACATCCAACGAAAAATTACGTGAGGCCGCAGCTGCCATAGCGGCACAGGAAAAAATGCATGAACTTCGTTTTACAAAAATGCACGAACAACTTGAACAATCAGAGCCTTCGGAATCCTATCCGGGTGAATATGATGCCTATATTCAGAGCCTGTTGCGTAATAAGATGTTTTCCGATGAGGAAGACGCGATCTCGAGCGCATCGAATATGAATGAAAAAGAAGCCATTGAATTCGCCCTGAGAACCGAACAGGCTGCGCTCAATCTTTATCATGAATTGCAAAAACATATCGATCAACGAGATTTGGACGCAATACAGGAAACAATAACGGAAGAGGAAAATCACGTAACACAACTTCAGGAATTACTGCACCAGATATCCTGATGCATGGATGAAATACACAGAAAAGCCCTGGTGAATAGGGCGGCATCCCATTGAAGCAATCCGATTAAACCATATTAATTCGCCGGCCGGAAAAGACGGATCGGATTCTCATACGGATGATAGCTGTTCCCTTGCGGAAATAGCTCTACTTTAATTATCATTTATTATTGAAAAAGTGTTGCGTATAAATTGCTATTTTCGTATTTTTAGAAAAGTAACCAATTATAACACCGATTCAATGCCTGCAGGTCGGACAGGTAACCCGGTGGTGAGCACAGTTTAATTTCGGTTCGCGGGATACCACCGAATTTAGGCACAAATCACGATTTAGTGCCCGCAGGTTAAAACGTAAACCTTGTGGCTGGCAGGTTATCCGCTCGGTTCGCTAATTAGCATAGAATCTGGGCCGACGAAAGCGGGTAACGCAACTTAACTCGACTGACGAGTCCCATAAATGATTATTTTCAAAGGCTCGCATCGAATCAGAGTGTCCTGTTTCAGTTTTAACAATCCTGCCTTATTCAATGCAATGAAGTTTATTCCCTGTGGAGGAGACAATGAAAAGAAACGTTTTTTCTTTGTTGATCCTTTTGTGCGTTGCTGCCGGGCATGCACAAAGTAAAGTGGAACAGGTTTGTTCCGCTTTGGAGGAACAGACGCTTTTCGTGCTGGACGACTGGAAACTCAGTCGGAATGTGGAGCCGGAGGCTGCTGCTTCTGATTTCGACGATGAAGCGTGGCGTACCATTAAACTCAGAGAGCGGTTCGCTGCCGATTCCGCCTGGATGAGAAAAACCTTTACGGTACCGGAAAAAATCCTCGGCCAGAACATCAAAGGCCCCGTTATCTTGAAGATAACAGTGGATGACTGGGGTATATTATACTCGAATGGTGAACGTATAGACCGATTCAACTGGGATGGATCGTTTACCTTGACTCAGAGTGTTCGACCGGGTGAGGTTTTCTCTCTGGCAGTCAAAGCCGTGAACACAGGTGGCCCCATGCGCTTGATGAACGCGCGCCTGGAGTTCCCACAGATGCGAGACGACCTGGAAGATGTGGAAAATTTTATCGAGAGCCTGCGCATCAGCGAAGCCCTGCTGAACGAGAATCCCTATCCAAAAACCGATAAAAAACGCTGGGATTTGCATATCGACCTGAGTCAAGCCAACAATTATCGTCGATCGGTCCTGCGGCAGAGGCTCGATGAAGCGGTGGAGGCAGTGGATATCAACGCTCTCAGATCGGGAAATATCCTGCAATTCCAGCTTTCCCTGGTCAACGCCCGCGGATTATTGCGATCCATCGGTCAGTACGCCAAGGAATTTACACTGGCCCTGGCTGCCAATGCCCACATCGATTGTGCCTGGCTGTGGCGGTACCTGGAGACCATCAACATAAGCAAAAATACCTTTACTTCCGTGCTGCAGATGATGGATGCTCGCCCCGATTTTACCTATTCCCAGAGTCAGGCACACCTGTACTGGTGGATGGAAACTTTTTATCCGCATATTCTGGATAATATTCGCAACGCCATCACCCGCAAACGCTGGGAGGTGGTTGGCGGCATGTGGGTGGAGCCGGACTGCAATCTCATTTCAGGCGAATCGTGGGCGCGGCAACTATTATACGGTAAACGATATTTCCAGCAGAGACTGGGCGTGGACGTGACCATTGGCTGGAATCCGGATTCCTTTGGTTATAACTGGAATATGCCGCAATTTTATCGAGACGCCGGCATCGATGCCTTTATCACCCAGAAACTCGAGTGGAATGATACCAACGTCTTTCCTTTTCGGTTGTTCTGGTGGCAGGGGCCGGATGGCAGGCGTATCCTGACTTATTTCCCGTTTAATTATAGCGATGATTTGCAGGATGGCGTTCGCCTGAATGCCTGGCTGCGTCAGTTTGAGGCCAATACGGGTATGAAGAAAATGCTGGTATTGTTCGGAGTCGGCGATCACGGCGGCGGCCCGACAATGGAAATGCTGGAACAGGTTGAACGGTTTAAAAAACTCGATGTTTTTCCCACTGTGAGTTACAGCAGCGCATCCGATTATCTAACCTGGATACGTACCAACGATCTAAAAAATTTGCCGGTTTGGAAAGATGAGCTCTACCTCGAATATCATCGCGGCACCGCTACAACCCAGGCTAATACTAAAAAAAATAACCGGGAATGCGAAATACTGCTGGCGGAAGCGGAACAGGTAGCCGCTTTCGCGAGTCTCTCCGGCAGAACCTTTTCGCAGGTCAACTTTTTTGAAAGCTGGCGTGGCGTCATGTTCAACCAGTTCCACGATATACTGCCCGGCTCCGGTATTCACGCGGTCTATAAAGATGCAGATGAACTCTATGAGAATAGCAGAAGCATTGCCCGTTATGAGCTGAACGCATCGCTGGACCATTTAGCGAACGGAATTGATGTGCCCTACCCCGGTCAACCAATCATCATATACAATCCACTGCCCTGGGATAGGACGGATTTGGTTGAGCTGTATTTGCCGGAAGGCGATATGCAAATCTACAATGTTTACGATGATCAAAATCGTATCACCACCACCCAGACCGTCGCGCGCACCAGAGTGGCAAGGAAATTACTTTTTATCGCCGAGCAAGTGCCGGCCATGGGATATGTGATTTACACATTACGTCCGTCGGATATTGGCGAGAGTCTACCGTTTATACGCGAAGGTGAGTCCAGTATCGAAAACAATTATTTTCGCATTGAAATGGATACTCGGGAGGGGTGGATCAAGCAAATCTGGGATAAACGCGCGGCACGCGATGTTCTGGTCGGCCCGGGAAACGAACTGCAATTATTCCGGGATATGCCCAGCGCTTGGGATGCATGGGAAATCGATATCAGCGATCGATATCCTGCCAATTTCCGTGGTCTTAAGGTTGTGGAGAAAGGACCGGTGCGACTGATCGTGCGGAGTGAACACGATTTTCTCAAACCGGGAGAAGAGAAAGCCTACCCAACGCCCAATAATCCTAACAGCTATTTTACTCAGGACGTCATCCTGTATAACCATCTGGATCGTATCGAATTTGTCACTCACGCCGACTGGTGGGAAGATCACGTGGCTATGAAGGTCGGATTTACCGTCAATGCTCGCGACACATCGGCAACGTATGAAATTCCCTTCGGTAGTATTCGTCGGACCACCCAACGACGAACCGATTGGCAACTGGCGCGCCATGAGGTGAATATGCACAAATGGTGCGATCTTACGCATCGAGACGGCAGATACGGCATCAGCCTCCTCAATCGCGCCAAATATGGCGGTGATATTACGGATAACGTCATGCGCCTGACTCTGTTACGATCACCTACCTGGCCGGATCCGCTGGCGGACCGCGGCAAACATGATATTGAGTATGCCCTCTATCCGCATACGGGTGACTGGAAATCAAGCGGTACCATGCATAAGGCGTACGAGTACAATTATCCACTGATTGCGCGTTTGGTGAATCGGTCGTCGGGTACAAAACCCATGCGCCACTCCTTTGCGACCACAGATGCAAAAAATGTCATTTTGCATACCATTAAAGTCGCTGAACCGGATTTCATAGCAAGAGCATCTGACGACAGAAGCAGACCTGCATGGATATTGCGCCTGTTCGAGTTTGAAGGTAAAAGTACCAAAATCATCGTCACTATGCCGCAAACCATTCGCAAGGCTATGATTTCCGATATCATGGAACAAGAGGGTGAAAGTGTGTCAGCCTTTAGTAATAAAGTAAAAATGGATCTTGAACCCTATCAAATCGTCACCCTCAAAATATTTTATCAATAACAGGAGAAACGCATGCCTAGAAGCATGATTTTATGGCTTTTCATTTTTTTACAATGGGCCTCGGCCGAGGAGGGCATGTATCCCATGAGCGAGCTGCATCGCATCGATTTTGCCGCTGTGGGATTCCAGTTGAGTGAAAAAGATATTTTCAATCCGGACAGCATCAGCCTGACCGATGCCATCGTCAATATCAACGGGTGTACGGGTTCGTTTGTTTCGCCGCAGGGACTGATGCTGACCAATCACCACTGCGCGTTCGGCGCCATACAGAGAGTCAGCAGCCCTGACCACGATTATTTGCAGGACGGATTTGCTGCCCTCTCGATGACGGATGAAATTCCGGCAAAAGGCTATACCGTGCGTATCACCGAGTCCTATCGTGATGTCTCGGACCCTATCCTGTCCGCCATGGCGGTTGAGAACGATTTTGCCCTGCGAACCAAGGCCAAGGAAAGAAAGATAAAAGAGTTGATCGCGGAGGTGGAAAAGGATAATCCCGGTAAAAGGGCGGAAGTGGCCGAGATGTTCAACGGCAAAAGCTATATGTTGTTCATCTACAAATTTTTGCGCGATGTACGGCTGGTTTATGCGCCGCCGTTCGGCATCGGCAATTTTGGCGGTGAGGAGGATAACTGGGTCTGGCCGCGCCATACCGGCGATTTTGCTTTCATGCGCGCCTACGTAGCCCCGGACGGTTCCTCGGCCGATTATGCGGCTGATAATGTGCCCTATGTACCGAGGAAATATTTGCGCGTGGCGCCGCAAGGCGTGGACGACCAAGAACTCATTTTTCTGCTGGGCTATCCCGGCCGAACCTTTCGGCACAGTACATCCCACTACCTCGAATATGAATCGACGGTGCGAATGCCGTTCATTGTTGACTGGTACGGATTTCAAATCAAATTGATGGAAGATCAAAGTCGTAAGGATCGCGATGTGGCGCTCAAATTGGCCAGCCCCATCAAAGGATTATCCAATACATATAAGAACTACAGGGGTAAGCTGAAAGGCATCAAACGGATTGACCTGGTGACTAAAAAGCAGAACGAGGAAAAACAACTGCAGGCTTTTATTGATGCCGATCCCCAGCGCAAGGCCGTACATGGCAGCACGTTACAAGAGATCAGCCGGCTGTATCGGGAACGAACCGAAGCCGCTTCCTACGAGATGCTGATGGATCAGTTCCTTCGCAGTTCCAGGCCTTTGGGCATAGCGTACACGCTCTACCAGTCTTCCATCGAGTCACAAAAGCCCGATCTGGAACGAGAGAGCGCTTTTATGGAACGCAATGTATCGCGAACCAAACAGCGTTTGCGCCTTGGTCTGGCAAATTTTTATCAACCAGCGGATCAATTGATATTTGCAGCATTTTTGAACAAGTGGCAGGAACTGCCGCCATCCCAACATCCTGCGGCCATCCGTAAACTGCTGGCGGATAAGAATCCGCAAAAAGCGATCGATAAATTTTTAAACGGGGCTTATACGAAAACGCGTGTTCTGGACAGCGACTGGGTCATGGCGTACTGGGGATGTCAACCCGATGAACTGGTCAAGCTGAAAGATCCGTTCATCGATATAGCGCGCACGCTGTACCCGGATATGCAGGCGTTGCGTGAAATCCGGCGCCGGCGCAGCGGCGAGTTGGATAAACTCTACGCACAACTCATGGATGTTAAGCAGCTTTTTGAAGGCTCAGACTTTATTCCGGATGCCAATGGCACCCAGCGATTGACATTCGGTCGCATCCGAGGGTATTCTCCGGCGGATGCGGTAACCTATCATCCCATCACTACGGTTGGCGGCATTGTCGAAAAAAATACCGGCCAGGATCCTTTTGACGCGCCGGCACAGCTGATCGATTTGCATCGGGAAAAAGATTTTGGTCGGTTCATGCATGAAAAATTGCACGATGTGCCGGTAGCCATCCTGTACGATGCCGATACGACTGGAGGTAATTCCGGCAGCGCCGTGATGAATGCTCGCGGCGAACTGGTCGGACTGAATTTTGATCGCGCGTTCGAAGCGACTATCAATGACTATGCCTGGAGCCAGGATTACAGTCGTTCCATCGGCGTGGACATCCGCTATATTCTCTGGGTGCTGCAAAAATATTCAGGCGCTGTAAACTTGTTGCAAGAGATGGGAGTAGAGTAAAAATCTATGTGAATAAAGAGATCCCCTTGCATCGCTGTGCATGGGCCTCACACGAGGCTTTAATGCAAACCTATCATGATCAGGAATGGGGCGTGCCCCTGCATGAGGATCAAAAGCTTTTTGAGTTTCTCCTCCTCGATGCCGCCCAGGCTGGTTTGAGCTGGAGTATTGTTTTAAAAAAACGCGAGAACTTTCGTCGGGCGCTCGATCAATTTGATGCTGAAAAAATCGCCCGGTATGATGCCGATAAAATAACCCTGTTGCTGCGGGATCCCGGCATTATACGCAATAAATTAAAGATTCAATCGTTTGTGAATAACGCCCGGGCTTATTTAAAGGTCAAGGAGGAATTTCCATCTTTTGACCGTTATATCTGGCAGTTCGTCGACGGCAAACCGATTCAGAATAGCTGGCGTACCATGAGAGAAATTCCAACCAGCACACCCGAATCGGACGCCATGAGCCGGGATTTGCGGCAAAGGGGATTCTCGTTCGCCGGCACGACCATCTGTTATGCCTTCATGCAGGCAGCCGGCTTGGTGAACGACCATGAAGTGGATTGTTTCCGCTATCCGGTGATCAAAAATCTCGGTTGATTTTTCCTCCCTATTATCATTTATCTCGCTATGGTTGATTTTGCTCCTCCTGCGCTGCGAAAAGCAAATATCGCTTTGACTTGCCATGATATTTATTTATATTCCGTCTTGAAAATTTTAGTCATTAACCGGATGTTGATTCCAATTGAAAGGAACGGAGATGAGGACACTCACGCACTTGATCGGTTTGGCTGTTTTATTTGTCACAACATCTTTGCTGTTGTGGTCGTGTGGCGAATCACCCTATGTCGGCATGGCGGAAAAATCGGCGCAGGTTGATAGTCTGATCATCAAAGCCCGACTTGCCGGAAAGACCAATTATGATAGTCTGCTCACGGCCAGAAGAGAGCTGGCGTGGAAATACATCCGCAGTGTCGAGCCTGATAAAGTTCTTGAAAAGGATCTGTTTTCTGCTGCCAAATTGTTTTATTTTGCCGGAAAACTGGATACAGCGGTATACATGTTTGAAAAAGTAGGCGGTCAGGACGCCGATAACCTCATTTTCAATATCTACCTGCAACAGGAACGACTTGAAGATGCCGAAGCGCTGTTGCATCAGAGACTGGCCGCAAATGTCGGCGACAGGCTTGGTGACTATTATGAGGGATTGTACTGGAGATATCTGGAAGTTGGAGATATCGATAATGCCCGGCGCATCGTCGATGAAGCGCTCGCGGTGGTTCCTGAAGATGCCAATTTTAATTTTAATATCGCCAAGGCGGAACTGCTTTTTGAAACGGGACTAAAGGATGATGCGCGCGCGCTATTGATGCAATTAAAAACAAAAAATCAGGATAATGCCAGAGCCCTGCGCGGTATCACCGCCAAACTGACGCTTTTTAATCTAATCGATAAACCGGCGCCGGCATTGAAGACTCAGGAATGGATCGATTCCGAACCGCTCTCAATGAACGATTTGCGCGGAAAGGTCGTCTTTCTTGATTTCTTCGGACCCTGGTGTGGGCCCTGCCGCGCCATGTTTCCACATATGAAAAAGCTGTATGAGGAATATCATCAACAAGGCCTGGTGATCCTTGGCATCACCCGATATTATGGCTTTTTTAATCAGCTCGGACAAAACCTGCGCGACCTGAAGGCGGCCGATGAACTGGAGTGGATCAAGAAATTCAAGCAGCATCACGACATCCCCTATCCCTATGCCGTCGCCGAGATGGATGACGGCAGAGCCAACGAGGCGGCCTATGGCGTTTACGGCATCCCGCATATGGCGCTGATCGACAAAAAAGGAATGGTGCGATTGTATGCCATCGGATCCGGCAAGTCGTCGGAAGAAAAACTGGAACAGGGCGTCGTGCAATTGTTGGCTGAATAGCGCCCGATGGCCCGATATTCACTCTGTTCCGATCATTCATAAATTTTTTTACTGATGAACGAGCTAAAGTCTGCAAATCCCGACATTATCGCCCATCGCGGCGCTTCCGCCTGTGCACCGGAAAACACAATGGCTGCTTTTGATAAAGCCATGCAAGCCGGCGCGGACTGGATCGAACTGGACGTCCAGCTATCCGGCGATGGCGTGGCTGTTGTTTTACACGACGCCAGCGTCGATCGCACCACCAATGGCCGTGGTTTTTTAACCGATTTTACTCTGGCGGAACTGCGTCAATTGGATGCCGGCAGCTATTTTTCACCTGCATTCTCGAATGAGCGCATTCCCACTCTAAACGAAGTGCTTGAACAACTGGCGCCAAATATACGACTCGACATTGAAATCAAAAGCAGCGTAGGAGGATTGGATACTCTGGCAACAGTTTTACAAATATTAGAAGATACCGGCCAGGGTCGTAATTGTGCGGTCACCTCTTTTGATCTGGAGATCGTCCGCGCCTGCAAAATGCAAGAACCCGATCTCTCCTGCGGCCTTATCTTTGACGAGATGCCGGAGTACCTTTTCGATGAACATATGGATATCTGGGCAATAGAGCATCATCTGTTGTCGGATGCGTTGATGGAGCGGGCGCGGGCATCCGGCCGAACGGTATTCGTCTGGACCGCACATCATGATGCGGATGTACGGCGGATGCTCGAGTTAGGGGTGGACGGCATTATTTGCGATGATCCTGCGCGGGTCAGGGAGATAATTTCACAAAAATCAAAAGAATGAAATAAAATTACTTGCTTAAAAACGGAGAAATTTTTATATTATATGCCGATTTAGAATCGGTGCATGGTGGGTGTAGCTCAGCTGGATAGAGCACCAGGTTGTGGCCCTGGTGGCCGCGGGTTCAAGTCCCGTCACTCACCCTTACCCAAAAACGCATTCATTCTGTTGTCCCCATCGTCTAGTGGTTAGGACTCGGGATTTTCGATCCCGCAACAGGGGTTCGAGTCCCCTTGGGGACACTTGAAAAAGGGCAGGAAAATAATCCTGCCCTTTCTTTTTGTATAAAAAGGGCTGAATGGCTTCAGCCCTTTTTCCCGCAGTGTCTCCTCACAATCACTCTGCGCGGAGTTGGGGAATTATCCTGATTTATTAATGGAATTAATTAACATCGATATGGTACCCAAAGGTTAGAACTCTGACCTTGTGGGTGGCACATTTTTCGCTCAGTTCGAATGATAAGATAGAATTTTGGGAATCAACTCCTCACATAGTTTATGATAAATAATCCAATTGATAAATGCAAGATATTTTTTAAAAGAATTTTTCATTTGATTATTTTATAATTTATTACTAAAGCGGATTGTTCTGCTCTCAACAAAGTTAATTAGATTATATTTGCTTCTCAAAGCAATTTTTTGTATGTTAGTACAATTATCAGAGAATCTTTGCCATAAACCGGTGGATGCGAAAAAAAGAGAAATGCGTTCAAATCCGCGAAAAAATGATCAGCGATCGCCTCTGCTGCTTAGCATCATCATCGTCAGCTATAATGTGCGCGAATTTCTAGAACAGGCCATCCTTTCCATTGAGAAAGCGGTGGGAAATATTAAGCATGAGATTTTTGTAGTCGATAACAATTCCGCTGATGGTAGCGCTGAATTGGTTGCTCACCGTTTTCCGGGCGTGCATTTACTGCGTAATCATGAAAATGTCGGTTTTGCCAGAGCCAATAACCAGGCGTTGTCGAAATGCCGAGGCAGCTATATCTGTCTGATTAATCCGGATACCATCGTTCAGGAAGATACGTTTGCTCAATTATTAGCGTTCTTTGAAAATCACCCCAAAGCCGGGGCGGTTGGATGTAAAATTCTCAATCCCGACGGTACCTTGCAGCTGGCCTGTCGCCGCAGTTTCCCGACGCCCTGGGTGGCGTTTACAAAAATCGTCGGGCTGGCGAAATTATTCCCGAAAAGCCGCTGGTTTGGACGCTATAATCTGACCTATCTGGATGCGGATGAAATCGCCGAAGTGGAGGCCATTTCCGGTTCCTTCATGCTGCTGCGACGCCGGGTCGTCGCTCAGGTAGGGCCGCTGGATGAATCTTTTTTCATGTACGGCGAGGACCTCGATTGGTGTTATCGCATCCGCCAGGCCGGTTGGAAGATATTTTATGTGCCGAACACGCAAATTGTGCATTTCAAGGGTGAAAGCTCAAAACGCAGTCCCTTTGAACAACGAAGGCTTTTTTACGAAGCCATGCACCGTTTTGTACACAAACATTTTCGCCGCGGCCAGGCCTGGGTGCCGTCCTGGGCCTTGATTGTTGCCATTTATGTGCGCGCCTTTTTATCTCATCTTTCGGCATTGATCCGAGCGTTGACATGGCCCCTGATGGACTTGTTCTGTATGACGCTGGCCCTGGCCATTGCCATTTATATCCGTTTTGCACCTCTGTATCCCTGGCGAGCGTTTGTTATCGTACACGTAATTTACACGACGATCTGGTTCGGCAGTTTGTTGGCCCACGGCGTGTATCATCGCTGGCGATTTTCCGCCGTCAAAGCCGCCTCGGCCGTACTACTGGGCTGGGTGATGAACAGCGCCGTGACTTTTTTTTTCAAAGAGATCGGATTCTCAAGGCTGGTCGTGCTCTATGCCGGCGGACTGAATCTTATTTTTTTAGCGGGCTGGCGATTCATGCTCAAGGCACTCGCCCAGATTAGCTGGTATTTTTTCCGCAGCAACCTGGGCCGCCTGGTGCTCAACCGCAATGCATTACTCATCGGCGATCGCGAATCCTGCGAGCATATTTTGCATCGTCTGAAAAGGCGGCTGGATGCTGCGTATTCGGTGCGTGGCGTGGTGCTGGCTAAAGCCGGGTCGGGCGCGGAAAAAATAGGCTCAGTCCCGATTTATACCGGCATCGACCACATCAATGAACTGATCAAACGGGAAAAAATTCAGGAAGTCATTTTCGCCACCGACCGGATTCCGTATAACCAGATGCTGGGGGTCATTGCCGCCTCGTCCGGGAGCCGGGTTAATTTCAAACTCGTGCCCAGCAGTATGGATGTAATGATCGGCAAGGCCTCGGTGGAATATATCGATGATATTCCCTTTATGGAAATCGATTACAGGTTGCATTATCCAAGTTATCGCATCGTGAAACGATCGGCGGATATGATGCTCTGTCTGTTATTGAGTCCTGTTGTTTTTCCGCTTCTTTTGTGGTTGCGGTATATCCGGCGGCACCCTGTACAGCGTCGGGTATTTCGCGGCTTACAGGGTGAAAATTTTTCCATAGCGGTTTTTTCACCGCCGCAGCACCGACGGCACTGGTACCATCATCTGGACAAGTTTTGGCCCATATTCACAGGCAGAATGAGCTTTGTCGGTCGTGAGCTGCGCGACAATAGCGATCTTTCGGCTTTGAGTCTTTCCATCAAGCCCGGTCTGACCGGCCTGGAGTATCTTCACGAGGGCAATGCCGTCACTTCGGCGGAGAGGGAGAGGTATCACCTCTATTATATGAAGAATTATTCTGTCTTTTTGGATGCTGAAATCCTGATTAAATCGTGGATCAAATATTTTAGTAAAAAAGAGAAAAACTAACCATGGCAAATATCGTCTTGGATTTTGAAAAACCCATCGCTGAAATTGAAAAGCGAATAGCGGAACTGCGCGACTATTCGAATACCGAAGATCTTTCCCTGCATAAGGAGATCAAACGGTTGGAGGAAAAAGCACAAAAACTGCGTCTGGAGATTTATTCGAAACTCACGCGCTGGCAGCGCGTCCAATTAGCGCGTCATCCCAACCGGCCCTATACACTGGATTATATTCAGTATATGTTGACCGATTTCATCGAGTTGCACGGCGATCGCAATTTCAGCGATGATCCAGCCATTATAGCGGGCATCGGTCTGATAGACGACCTTCCAATAGCGGTGGTTGGGCATCAAAAGGCGCGCGATACCCGTGAAAAACTGCGGCGCAATTTCGGCATGCCGCATCCGGAAGGGTACCGCAAGGCATTGCGGATCATGAAAATGGCGGCGCGTTTTTCGCGACCGATTATCAGCCTGGTCGATACACCGGGTGCATACCCGGGTATCGGCGCTGAAGAGCGCGGCCAGGCAGAAGCTATCGCCCGCAATCTGCTCGAGATGGCGCACATACCGGTACCCATTCTGATCATTATTATCGGCGAAGGCGCCAGCGGCGGCGCGCTCGGCATCGGGGTGGGCGATCGCGTCATGATGCTGGAAAATACCTGGTACTCTGTCATCTCTCCCGAAGGGTGTGCGGCTATTCTCTATCGTGATGCCGCCAATGCCTCTCAGGCGGCAGAGTCCATGAAGGTAACGCCAAAAGATTTGAAAGAAATGGGATTGATCGATCGCATCATCAAAGAACCACCGGGCGGCGCACATAGCAATCATGCCGGGGTAGCTGCTATTGTCAAGCAGGTGATTAGAGAAGAACTGGCGCAACTCATGCCGCTCGATCCCGGAACACTGGTGCAACAACGAATCGAGAAATTCGGCAAAATGGGTGTCTGGATTGAATGAGGTTTCTAATATGGCAGGCCGAAAAAATGAAAAAAATTCGCTTCTTTCTGATCGCAGAACCGCCCACCTGCAGTCCCTGGTTGAAGCGAGCAAATTATTAAATTCGACTCTGGACCTGGGGCAACTGCTGGAAATTATCCTCAGCATCGCCTTGAAAAACACCGAGGCCGAGGCGGGCACGATTTATCTGATCGATAAAAAAAGCAATACGATATGGTCCAAGGTCTCCGATCTGGAGAAAAAAATAGAAGTGCGTCTGCCCATGGGGCAGGGAATTGCCGGGCATGTGGCGCAGAGCGGCGAGACGATCAATATCCGTGACGCCTATACGCACCCGCAATTTACCAGCAAGTTCGATCAGATCACCGGGTTTCGCACCAAAAGCATCCTGTGCATGCCCATGCGCGACGAGAACAAAACCATCATCGGCGTGTTTCAGTTGATCAATAAACAGGCGGGGATATTTACCAGCGAAGATGAACTTTTTTTAATGGATTTGTCCGTTCATGCCGCCCTCGCTATTCGTCAAACGGAGCTGCACAAAGAAGCGCTTGAAAAAAAAGCCATATCCTGCGAGATCGCCATCGCGCGCAATATACAGAACTTTTTATTGCCTAAAAGTCTGCCCGAGGTGAAGGGATATGAATTTGCCGCCACCAATTTGCCTTCGGAGGTGGTCAGCGGCGACTATTACGATTTTATCATACATCACAGAGAGAAAATATGCTTTGTGATCGGTGATGTCGCCGGCAAGGGGATTCCCGCCGCTCTGATGATGGCCAGCTTGCGCACCGCCATGCATGCTCAGGCTCTGGTCGATGTGGAGATGACACCTGAATTATTTTTAACCCGTGTAAATCAAATGATTTATGAATCCTCTCCCCACAATAAATTTATCACCCTCTTTTATGGCGAACTCTACCCTGAGAGCGGACGCATCGTATTCGTTAATGCCGGACATAATCCGCCTTTCCACGTTGATATGAGTGGACAGCTCCATCCTTTGCAGACAAACAGTCTGCCCCTTGGCGTCAAGGTGGATAGCGAATATCGTTCCGCTGAAATGATTTTAAAGAAGGGCGAGCATCTGTTTCTGTATACGGATGGTGTAACCGAAGCCATGGATTCGCAGGATCACGAATTTGGCGAGGAGACGCTGATCGATATTCTAAAGCAGATGAAACAGAACGAAACCGCCGAAGAATTGATGAATCGGGTGGTCGAGAGCATTCAGCATTTTCGCGGTGATACTATTCAGAACGATGATCTGACCATGGCGGTGGTGATGCGGCAGTGAGAGGGGATTCCTGATAAAAAAGCATAAAACAACTCTAATAATTCTACATCAATTAAGCACGACGAATGGATGATTCGTCGCATAAGCGGAGGTAATATGATCAGCAAAGAATTACTCGATATTTTAGCCTGTCCGTCCTGCAAAGGCGACCTTGAGTATGATGAAGAAAAAGCGACGTTAACCTGCCGGGGACGGCATTGCCCGGCGTGCGGCATGCCGGTCGATGAAAATGGCAACTGCACGGATGTAGAATGCGGTAAAACCGGTGTAGCGCCCGTCGGCCTCGAATATAGAATCGAAGATGATATCCCCATCATGCTCATTGATGA
>JAFGSU010000225.1 GCA_016934435.1 Candidatus Zhuqueibacterota bacterium
AAAAAGATCGATCCCAATCTGGAACATGCCTATGTCTATTTTATGGAATCGTTGACCGGCGCCGATACCATGTCGGCGATAAGGCCGGATTGAATCGATGGCGGCTTTTATGCTTATGCCAGTAAATGTCCGCATCTCTAAAGAATGCACGGTCAAGGACCGTGCCTTGCCGTTTTTCTGACAAAGGGCGCATGGTCGGGGATTGTGCTTTGCTCTCGTCTCGAAAGGCGCATGTTCAGGAATTGGGCTTCTTTTTAATTGTGGCGATGATGGCCATTGACACAACTATTCGTATTAATTGGGTGAGAATGTCCTAATAGTTACAAATCATGCTCATTACATAGAAAACGATTTTTGAAAGGTTCACTGCATGTTCTCTTTATCCAATATCTGGTCCGTGGCGCTTTATGAAATGAAAACCCTGTTTCGCAGCTGGTTTTTTCGCATCCTGGCGTTGCTGGCTTTTCTCATTCTCGGCTTCTTCGATGTCCTCTTTTATTCAGGCGTCGAAAAAAGCGTGCCGTGGATTTTCCGTGGTTTGAGCAGTTTTATCCCTTACCAGAATATCGTTCTGCTCAATATCGTGCAGGCGATTCTGGCGGTTTTCCTGGCTTCGGATTTCATCAAGCGGGATAAAAAGATGGATACAACCGAGGTCATTTACATGCGCTCCATGAGCAATGGCGATTATGTTCTCGGCAAACTATTCGGTATTCTGATGGTATTTTTGGGGCTCAATGCCTTCATGCTGTTGTTCGTCGGTGTTATAAACGGCGTCTTTGCCGATGTGCCCGTACATTGGTTTTCCTATCTTTTTTACCCCCTGGCCATATCCATCCCCAGCCTGTTTTTTATTTTTGGACTGGCCTTTGTCGCCATGTTATTGGTGCGCAACCAGGCGGTAACATTTGTTTTATTGCTTGGCTACGCCGCTATCTGTCTCTTTTTTGTGCGCGAAAAAGCGCACAGCATATTCGACTTTTTAGGATTTTATACGCCGTTTATGGTTTCCGATTTCATCGGCGTGCCCAACGCCGGACTGTTATGGCTGCAGCGCGGTATGTATTTCATCGTCGGTCTGGTATTTACCTTTGCCACGGTTATCATGTTTCCCAGGCTGCCGCAATCCATGGCATTGCGGCGATTTGCTATCGGTTTTGTCGCTCTTGGCGCCCTGCTGGCAGTGGGAATGGGATACTCATATCTGGGCTATTTTTCACAGGGCCGGGATTTGCGGCAGCGTATGAATGCGATCAATGAGGAAATCGTCGGCAAGCCGCGCGTCACCCTGATTGGCAGCGCCCTCGATGTTACCCATTCCGGCGATGAAATTTCTGTAAAAGACCGGTTAACGATCCGGAATGATACCGACGCCGCGATACAGGAGTGCTACTTTAGCCTCAATCCCGGGCTCGTGGTAACCGCTGTTCGTCAGGGGGGAAGGGACCTGACATACAGTCGGGAGGCGCATGTTTTGCAGGTCCGTCTCTCATCGCCTCTGGCGGCCGGCGCTATGGATTCTCTGCAAATCGATTACCACGGCCGTACCGACGATCGCGCTATTTATAGCTGGGTACCGGAAGAAAAACGCTCCGAACGCTATCGCATCTGGATGTTCACCGGCGCCAAACAGCACAGTTATGTGCTGTCGAATTATGTGCTGTTGACGCCGGCGGCCATGTGGTATCCGGTCTCGGGCGTACCGGCAGGCTCTCTATTCCCGCAGACGGTGGTGCATGATTATATCGATTTTTCCCTCACGGTTCGTAGCAAACCGGAGCTGACGGTATTATCGCAGGGTGAAATCGTTCGGATGGAAAAAGGCGTTTTCCACGGCAAACCCGATAAAAAATTACCGAATCTTTCCCTCGTCATCGGCCGCTATCAGGAACGCGCCATCATTGTCGACAGTATTCGATACGGCCTGTACACCCTGCCGGAGCACGACTACTTTGTACCTTATTTCAGCGATCTGGGTGATACGCTCACCCAGGTCATTCGGGAATTGCGCCAGGACTATGAACGGCCGTTGAAATTATCTTACCCTTATGAACGATTGAATTTGATAGAGGCTCCGATCACATGGGTCAACTATCCTTTGTTGTCCACGGTAGCGCAAGAGTTCTCCCAGCCTGAGATGCTTTTTTTGAGTGAGAACGGATTATTGACTGCCAATGCTAATTTCCCCGAACAGAGCCGTCGCATGGAGCGCATGAGTGAGCGCACCAATCAGGTTTTTACGCCCGAGGAGATGCAAACCCGGCTTTTTCGTGATTTTGTCCGCGGCAGTATCCTTGAAACCGGTGAATTCGGCGGATTCAGGGAAAATTGGACCAATATGGCGCCAGGGTCCGGCGTACTGCCTCTGTATTTTAGCCATCGTTTTTATTTTTATTCGGAAAGGTGGCCCCTGCTCAATGTCGCCCTCGAATCTTATCTCGCTAAACAGACCCAGGAGGATGGCGGTCGTGGCATGATGTTCCGCATGTTTCGCGGCATGACCGATGAAGAAAAGGCCAATTTACTGCTGACTGATAACAGTCTGATTGATATTCTGAAATCGGAAGAAGATCGGGACTTGGCCGCCGACGTTCTGAAACTAAAAGGCGAGTACCTGTTTAAAATGGTCGAGAGTGATCTGGGAGGCGATACATTCTCTGACCTGTTGATGCGCTTTTTATCCGACCGGACCGATAGACAGATTCCGGGTGGGGAATTAATTGAAACCATCGACCGGCAGGCCGATTATGATTTTGCTTCCTATTATGATACCTGGCAATCGGGGCGATCATTACCGGGATTTAAAATAGAGGGAGTTGAGGCGTATAAAGTGATGGACCGGGATCGTACGCGTTACCAGGTGCGCTTTATGCTGCTCAATCCCGAGCCGGTGCCCGGTCTGGTGGAAGTCAATTTCCGCAGCGGCGGCTTTGGCGGTTTTCGCGGATTCCGCGAACGCGGTCCGCAACAAACCGGTCGTTTGTATAAAATGGAGGAACAGCAGGCGAAAGAGATCGGCATCGTCCTGGATGAACAACCCCAGGTTTTACTGGTCAATACAATGATTTCGCAAAATATTCCGGTCGAGCTCTCACAGCCTCTGCGCGATCTCCAGGATCGCCCCAGAGCGATACCGTTTGACGGTGAGCGCATTGTGGATATACCCGCACCTCTGCGCGAAATCGTCGTCGATGATGAAAATAGAGGATTCAGTCATAGCAAAGAGACTTCAACCAGTCTGTTAAAACGACTGATAACGACCGAGGATACATCCGCCAGTGAGAAATATAAAGGCCTGATTTTTTGGCGGCCGCCACGGCAGTGGACGCCGACCACTATGCCCGATTTCTACGGCAAGTATATTCACTCCGCCGTCTATATTCGTTCGGGCGATGGCGACAAAATAGCCACTTTTACCGCCCAAATACCGGAAAGCGGCACCTACGATATCTATACCTGGATAGCCCGTATGCCCATGCGCTTCGGCCGCAGA
>JAFGSU010000226.1 GCA_016934435.1 Candidatus Zhuqueibacterota bacterium
AATCCAGGCGCAGAAGTAAAAAGTTATCGCTCTCAAACACACTCCGCCCTTGATTAATAAACGATTGGTATAACTCCTGCCAGTTCAAATTTTCCATCTTGTTTATCAATAGATAGTCTACGTGATATTTTTGTATAATCTGTTTACGCTCATAGTGTTCAGTCTCCTTGTTGAAGAAGCGTTCCAGATCTAATCTTCTAATTCCTTGGTCCGGAATAAAAGCTAGAGGATTTCCTACAGCAACGACCTTTCCTCCGAAAGTTGGTATGATCCAACTAGTTTCAATGTCCGCTAACACAACATCGTATTGGCCGGTAAATTTTGATAGGAACAAATAAGGCGTGTATATAGGTTGTTTCTTAAAAATCGCATATACTACTGTTCTCATCAGCGGCTTGAATGATAAGAGCATGATCAGGACCATTACACTCAAGGAAAAGATAAACGGTTTAAGCCAACTATCGCTGTGGATTCTTTTTACTCTTATTTCCAACGCGGAAATGTGTTCAGCAATACTGACGTGCAAAAGGAGAACGATATAGGATATAACTCGACCGAACGAATATTTACCTGATATTGTTCCAAATATATAAATACCTGTAAAAATCAACAGCATTACATATAAGGGGCGGAACTTGTTCGAACGCATGCCGAAGATGACTAACGGTATTCCAATTAAAGATGGCCATATTTTACTTACAACATTTTTATACATCACTTTACTGTCTAAATCACGCATACCGGCGCTGGCATCCGAAAAAAATCCGGTCAACACGGGAAAATACGGCCAGAGAATCGCAATTAAAAATGCCAGACACAACACACTGACGATCAAGATGCTCTGAAACAGAATAGATCCTCTTGCACTAAATGACTGTGAAAAAAGTCCAGTTGCGAGAAAAAGAAAAGTATTCGGGTGTGTAATCAAAACAATCACAGCAATCAGTAAAATGAGAAGTAATAGAGTTTGTTTGTTAGTCTCAAATCGGAATCGATTGATCCCGATTGCAATAAAGCTGAGCCCCATGGCGAACAGGGAGGGGTAGGGGAGGGTAGATCCCAGAACGCCAATATGAAAAAAACCACTCCAAAACCAAGGTTTGGCTCCCCAGCAAAAGAGAGTAAGAAAAATTAAATAGAAAGTTGTCTCGATTCGCTGGTGCGGCACTAATGCAAAAATAAAAAACCTGAAACCAATGAAAAAAAGACCCAAGTTGAACAAGCCCATAATAGAAAGTGACGTGACGGCTTCCAGGTGAATTGTTCGAGCAAGGAGAGATACGATGAGTGCATATGGAGAGTAAAATGCATGAGGGGCGTCTAGCAAGAGCTGTGGATGTTTCGGATGTATTATATGCGTCGATAGTTCCCTAACAACCGCACTGTGTTCGTAAAAGTCTCCATGCCATTGCCCGTTTCTTGTGTCCAAACACATAATCCCCAAAATAGATAGGCATAAGATAGATAGTCGATGCTTGCTCACCCAATTACATATGATTTGCATACCGTATGCCATCCTCTAAAAAATTCTCAGAATTAGCGGATTATAGGTGCACTTAAAAATAGAAAGAGCGAAAAAATGCCAGAAAACGCAAATGAAAAAATACTAACAAGCGATAGAATGGATCGATTCCTATGCACCGGCCTTTTTCAGATGAATTCAACTCCGTAGATCGTTATTTTAAGACACTGCCTATTGGGAAAAACTGATAATCTTGTTAATTAACCCAACCGGGTACGTATGAATCGGTTTAACCGAATATATTAAAAAACACCTCTATTTTACATTTATTTAGCGATATTGATGAACTAACTATCTGAACAAAAAATTCTAAACATCGCATGTATTTGACTAATATTAGGACAGGATCGATTATGATTTTCGATTAATTTTGGCAAAAAGCATTTCATACTGTTGAACAATTTGATCCCAATCATATGTTTTGTGAACGTATTCTCTAACAACATTTCGGTAGCGGGTTACCTTGAAATTATCGTACAATAATTCCTGCATTTTTTCAGCAAGATCGCAGTCATCGGTGCGGGAGAAATATATACCCGCCTTTCCAAGGACTTCACGGTGTTCTGGAACATCATTAGCTAATACGCAATTGCCGAATCCCATCGCTTCCAACAACGCAGGATGGGTGCCGCCGACTTCGGTCGCCTGAATGTAAAAATAGGCGTGCGCCTGCAGTTCGTAGTACCCTCGACCGAACACATAGCCGCTGAAGATGATGCGCGGGTCTTTTGTGGCGCGCAATTGCCGGATATAGTCGCTGCTGTAAGGCGCGTCGCCAACCATGACCAACTTTTTATCCGTCTTAACTTTTTCGAACGCAGCCACCACCCGATGGGCATTGTTCTCCGGCTCCATCCGGCTTACATACAGCACATATTGCCGCGGCTGTAAGCCCAATCGATTCAGAATTTCTTTGCTGGTGACCGTAACCTGCGGCGCGCCGTAGGGAATATAAATGGAATATTTTCCGAATTTGCGCTTATAATATTGCTGAACCATGCGGGCATCGGAAACGATAGCAGTCGGCAAAAATGTCGCCAAAAATTCGGAAATCCGGTAAAAGGCCTTACCCAGAGCGTTCCATTTCTGCCGCTTCCATTCCAATCCGTCGACGTTGAGCACCGTCGGTTTGCCCATGAGCCGTGGAATGACGGCAAACGCAGCATTGGCGCTGTTGCAGATGAACACCACATCGTATTTGATAAAGAAGCTGTAGATGACGCAGACTAGAGTGTGCACCACTGTATCGAGATATTTATGGCTGATGGTGGGTAATATTTTTATATGCACACCTTTATAAACGGGTTCAGAATAATCGATGATATTCTTTCGTCCATACACCGTAACCTGGTGCCCGCGTTGTGCCAGACGCGGGGCCAGATTTTCAATAAATGTCTCGAATCCACCATAATTGGCTGGAATACCGCGTATGCCCATGATCGCGATTTTCATGATAGCTCACCCTCTTCCATCTGCCCAAATGAACCTGCGCGTTTAGCATCCCTGGCAATTTTGAAAAGCGTCACCAATTCAACAAGGTGTTGCTTGTGCAGCCCGAGGAGAAAGACCAGATAAGAAACAATACAAAGTAACAATCCACTGCTAAAAATCGTCACCATACCGCTGATCCCCACCCATTTCAGCGCAAAACGCGCTAGCGATGCGATGGCCACCATAAAGGCGCATGCGGATGCAGCGGGCCAGAGCGCCCGCATAAACTCCCTTCCGCTCATGCCGACCTGTCGGTTTGTGATGCTCTGAATAATGGGAAAGGTGACCACATACAGGCTGGTGTAAGCGGACGCGGCGCCAACAAGTCCCCAATAAGTGCCAAGGTAAATACATCCGGCCAATGGCAGCAAATAGCCCAGATTCCACCACAATTCGATCTGTGGTTTGCCGCAGGCCATGAAAACCGATCCCCGAATGGTACCGACCGATTTCAGCATGGCCATGGGGACCAACAGGATAAGCGGCAGCACCATATCCGACCATTTTGCGCCGAAAAACAGCAAGATGAATTCTTCGGCATAGAGGGCCATGACCGCCAGCAAAGGGAACGTGATGAGGGAAATATATGCCATCGACTTGGCATAACCACGCTTGAATCGGGTCAAGTCGTCCTGAACCGATGAAAAAGCGGGGAAAGTCACCTTCGATACCACTCCCGACAGGCGGATGACGGGCAGTTTGACCACATTCAGGGCCAGGGAATAAGATCCCAGAACCGCAGCGCCGAGGAATTTGCCGACAATGGTGATATCGGCATTCACGACCAGATAGAACGCCATATCGTTGCCGAGCACTCTGGCGCTGAATCCGAAAAGTTCCTTGAATTCTGGCCAAGAAAAATGATAACGCGGCCGCCAGGGGCAATAAATCCATATCAGCACGACATTGATCACGTCGCGCACCAGGCTTTGTGCCACCAGGCTCCATACACCTCCGCCGAGCAAGGCGATGGCGATGGATACGGTGCCGCTGATCACCACGGCGCTCGTCTCGATGATGCTGAGCGTTTTAAAATCCATCTGCCGGGTGAGCAGCGATTTCTGCACAATGCCGAGAGATCCGACGATGAAATCGAAGGCGAGGACGATCACCACCGGTTGCAGCAGCTTGTTGGCAAAAAAATAGCGCAGCGGATGAGAGGCGACAACGGACGTAAAAAACAGCATCAGGCCGAAGGCGATGCCGCCCCAGAACAGCGACGAAAGGTGACCCTCGCTCAGGTCCTTCTTCTGCACGACAGCGGTGCCGAGGCCGCGATCGTTGACCAGAGAAATTGCAACGGTTATCAGCGCCGCCATGCCGACGACGCCGAAATCGTTCTTGCTCAGCAGGCGAGCGAGGATGGCGGTGACAATGAATAGGACGCCTTGCATGCTCATCTTGGACAATCCCGTCCATAACACGCCCTTGATGATTTTCTGCGCCAGGCTCACAGAACGCCCCGCGACTTCGAATGTACGGCATGCGCCAGCGCCGGCGCCATCATCGCAGGCGCTTCATGGCGCCGGTATATCTTCACCACCCGGCGCGATCCGGGCACATCAGATAGGAGATGATAGGCCCTATCGATTTCGCTCAAGATAAAAGGCCAGTATCGCGCGAATTTCTTTTCGGTCTGGCCATCGACGATGATAAAATCCGGCGGCTCTTGCTGGAAAATCCGGTTAAAATCGACCACCTCCTTCTTGACGTATACAGTGGGGTGCGTCACACCGGAATAGGGCTGCAATCCGGAGGAAAAAGTCCAGATCATGGCGCCGCTCATGACGGTGTCGGTTTTCTCCCCATGCTGTTTCAGGATGTGCACAACGCGCTCAAGCGTTCTCTGCGACCAGGTGCATTCATATTGCAGACCGATCCTGGCGCCCGACCAGGACGCCGTAAGCACCATGCCCATACAGATCAACGGCACAGCGGACACAGAGCCGTTCACTCGATGCCATCGGTCGATCAGGGCAAATCCAACCAGCGCTAGCGCCAGATAGAGCAGCGGTTCCACTCCTATCCGATCTCCCACCCAGGCGATGGCGATGGCCGTCAATCCGGCCGCCGTCGAACGGAGCAGATTGCTTTCATCCACCATCTGCTTCCTGCGCAGCCATATCATAGCTGGAATCGTCAGCAGGACTGCCAAGGTGAAGTGAACCGCTATCGGCCACCGCCAGGAGTAGAATTCGTGCATGAATATAAACAGCGTAAAAAAAATCGCCGCAAACGCCAGCAGGATCGACAGCCGCGAAAGCGAGAGTTGATCGCCAAGATAGATGATCTGCGCCGCCGCTAAAACGGTCAGCAGCGGCAAGGATTCGAGAAAATATTGCGAATAAAAAACGCTCTGGATCGATTGAAACAGATAGGCCGCCAGCATCAGCACCGGCCAAATCATCAGCAACATGGACAAATCGCCAGTTACGGCAGCGAGACGGCTCGCAACGGAACGTCGCCAAACCCGCTGTGCATACGTCATGGCCGCCAGGATAATGAAGAGGGCGAAGAGGAGCGAATCGCGCCACGATTGCAGCGTATAGGTGACATCCTGATCGAGAATGCGATAACTGTCGCTGTCGACGACGCGCCAGGCCGCCGGCAAAACACCTATAAAGTGGGCGACGCGGTTAAAAACTAAATGACCCGGATTGAGCTGCGACAGGAGTATCTGGCTCAAATTCAGGTGCTCCCAATAATAGCCGATCACCAGCAGACAGGGCAGCAGATAGCCAGCCAGGAACAGGATGATGCAATGCAATTTCGAGCGAAAGGGGGGACCGGAATAGAACACCAGCAGGACGAGAATCGTCAACGGCAGATAGATCGTGGGTTGACGCACGTAAAAGGCCAGGGCGGCTGCAGCTCCGGAGAGGATAAAAAATCCGGCCGAATTGGTCTCGCTCTGCAGCGCGCAGATGAGAAAATACACACTCAAACAGCACAGGAAAACCGCCGGCATTTCGGTCTTGACTACCGTGGACCAGATGATAGTGTAAGGCAAGAAGAGATAGATGACCGCCGCCGTCAGCCCGACTCTCGACTCAAACAGCCGTCTGCCGATGAGGAAGATCATCCAGCCGATGCCCAATGAAGCTAAAATGGGCAGCATGCGACCGGCCGACAAGGTGGGGCCGAAGAGTTTGACCAATACCGCCAGCAGGAGTGTGTAGACCGGCTGCCGCGAGGCGTAATCCACCACCGGTATCATACCCTGCAGTAGAAAGCGGGCATCAAGCAGGTGAGCGCCTTCATCGGCGTTGATCCAGCGAAAATACATGAGTACGATCCGTATACTCGTTGACATCACGATAACGAGTATTGCTATCACTGCTGGATATTGATTTTTCATTACTCCTTTTAAAACGAGCATATTATGCCATTATAGTGTAATCGGATCATCTAAATCAAACCTATTCATCACATCTGCTACATATTGTATTTCTTCCTCAATTAACTCCGGATACATAGGCAATGATAAGATTTCAGCTACTATTCCCTCCGTGATGGGATAGTTCGATATCGAATAGCCCAAGTCTTTGTATGCATTTTGTAAATGACATGGTACTGGGTAATGTATTTCGGTACCAATACCATTATTAGAAAGAAATGTACGTAAACGATCACGCTTAACACATCTTATAATAAACAAATGATATATTTGATAAACATCCGCTTGTTCTGGAGGTAACACGATTTGAGGATGATAAATTAGTTTCCGGTATAAAGATGCGATTTCACGTCGCCTTTTATTCCAGGTATCAAGATATGGCAATTGGACGTTTAAGATCGCTGCTTGGATTTCATCCAATCGACTATTAAATCCTTTGATTTCATGATAATAGCGTTTAACTTGACCATAATTGCGTAATAGATTTATTTTATTCGCATTTTTGACATCATTTGTCACGACCATTCCACCATCACCAAAGGCACCCAGATTCTTAGTGGGATAAAAGCTAAAACAACCAAAATGCCCAAATGTGCCCAATCTTTTACCCTTGTAGTAGGCGCCGTGTGCCTGACAAGCATCTTCAATCACTTGTAAACCATATTTCTTAGCAATGGACATCAGATCTTCCATATCGCAAGCGTTTCCATAAAGATGCACCGGAATAATAGCTCTCGTTCTCTGATTAATCTTCTCTTCAATCAATTCGACGTTCATACAATATGTATCAGGATCGATGTCGACAAATACTGGCTTTAGCTGCGCAAAAGAAATCGCCGAGATGGTTGGTATTGCAGTATTTGGTACTGTTATCACTTCATCTCCTGGCTTCAGGTCACAGGCAATCAAAGCAAGATGCAATGCCTCCGTGCCTGATCCGACAGCGACTGCGTATTTTGCTCCCAGGTATTCAGCAAAGGCTGCTTCAAATTCTTTCACTTCAGAACCTAAAATGAACCAACCTTTTGATAATACTCGTTGAATTGCCGTATCTATTTCTCCTTTAATAGATGTGTAGCGGCGTTTTATATCATTAAAAGGGACGTCTCTTCGCTTTTTAATGTTATTCATTGTTCTTCAACCTGATAAATTTTCGCCCATCTTACCCCAATTTTTAAAATCTCAATTAGTTTAAGGCCTTCTATATTTATATTCTCATTTAAAAATCCGACTGAGGCCATACCACGATTAAAATATACCCAGTCTGACCAGTCATTTTGATCAAGTTTTCTAACATTATAACTTAGATATGCAACGTGAGTAATCTGTTTTTCTCGTAGCCATGTCACAAAATTCTCGGGAGGTATAAGGGGCACATCGGCCAAATTAAAATAAGCCTCTTCCTGATCAATTCCCGTTAAATACTTGATTATATTCGGCTGAGATATGAGTAAACGGAATGGGGGCTGATAATGACTATCATACCATTTTGCTACCTGGCTAAATTCTGCTTTGGCATAACGAATGGAATGGAGGGTAGAATTTAATTTTTTAGTCATACCCAATAAAATGATCATACTCAAGTTTGCACATATAATCAAAATAGCAATTTTTTCATATTTAAACTTGATGAAAAATAAGAATAAAATCGGAAAAAGAAATAAAAACAGTATCAACCATTCTATTATTTCTATTCTTATTGTATATCTGTAAGTAAAAATATAAAACCAAAAAATACAGGTTGAGAATATGACCAGGAAAATAAAATAGAAATTTGTGCAACATGATCGCAAAAAAGTAATATAGCGTTCTAAATATATTTTAAAGAATCGCCACGAATCCACTATACCAACAACTGAAAGTAAAATCGGAATCCAAGTGATCAATATTAGATAACCTGGATCTGCAAATGGCCAAATTATCTCGATTAGCATAAAACCGACGAAATAGAGTATAATCGCAAAAGTCAAGATTTTTCTACGCCGAAACATAAAATATAATCCAAAAACACTCAATATAAAACTAATTAATATAATATAATAATAACTCATCCCATGAGTGAATCCAAACATTCCCTGAAGAAACATTGAAATAAATGTCCATTTAAATTTGAAAGAATCATAATAAGAAAAAAAACTCCCGCTTGAATGATTGATAGATTGAATAAACGTCCACACTATTATTGGCAAAATAGAAATAATTGCGGTAAGACCCACTTTAAATTTTTCTTTTTTGGTAAAAAAGTCGACCACAAAGAATGAAGCAAGCACAACAGCGCCTTCGTATCGAGTTAGTGAGGCCAGTGTACCGAAAAGATATGCTTTTCGATCATCAACTGTATATCGCCAGAAGGCCAAAAGAATAAAAAAAGCAGCCAAGATCTCGGCTTTCGGCTTGATAGCCATCTCAATTGTTGTTGGATGCAAACACCACAGCCAGAGAGTTAAAAAAGCATATGATTTACCGAGAGGAGCTGTCAGTTTGTATAACACATAAAAGCATCCCAAAGCTGCAAGAGCTGCAATAAGTTCAGCGCTATATAACTCTCGATAACCGCCCGGAATGAATGTTGAAACCACTGCAATAGTCAACGAAAATAGTGGAGGTCTTTTAAAATCTTCAGGCCATTGCAGCTGTCTAATCTTGATAGCTTTATCACTATAATCAAAAAAATCGCTCTCGGGAACATAAAATTGATTTATATACAAACTGAGCTGGAATGTGAACACAACAAACAAAAAAATAAAAAGCCAGAAAGGAGCATTTGGCAATTCATTGACATTCATTTTTAACTTCATGAATTTATTTCCCGACGAGATTAAGAATATTAACTCCAATAATATTCTTTATAATTATTATAGTATTCGATTGTACGAGACAATCCTTCCTGCATGCTTGTGCGATAGCGCCATCCTAGCACTGCGCGAATCTTGCGATAGTCGGCGTAATAATCGCCGATATCGATGCGTTTCTTGTCGGATGGGAAAGCAACCATTTCAAAATCGCCGTTGCCGATTATATTTATCAGCAGTTTGACAAAATCGATAAGCATCAGCGGTTCGTCACCGCCCAGGTTGTAGATACTACCGTTGCATTCATCGAATGCGGCGGCGAGTAAAAACGCATCGACGACGTCTTCAACATAGTTGAAATCGCGAATCTGTTTGCCGTCGCCATATAGGTGAATGGTTTCTCCGTTCATGAGCTGGCGCATGAAGACGCTGACAAATCCCTGACGGTTATGCTTCATCAACTGCCGCGGCCCGTAGGTGTTCGTCAACCGCAGCGATGTGGCGCGGATACCATAGACGTTATTATACAGAATATGGTACCATTCGCCCGCCATCTTATTGATACCGTTAACGTCGGTCGGGTGCTGTGGATGGTTTTCGTCCACCGGCAGGTAATCCGGCTTGCCGTATTGCTGCCGGGTGCCGGCGAAGACGATTTTTACGCCGGGATTATTATGCCGGCAAGCTTCGAGGATGGAGAGCTGCGACCGGCAATTGATTTCCAGGTCGGTATAAGGGTCTTCCATGCTGTCGATATGGCTTACCTGTCCGGCGAGGTTAAAGATGTAATCCTGTTCTTTGACCAGATAATTCATGCTGTATTGATCGCGAATATCGGCAATGTTGATGGTCACTTTTTTTTCTATGCCATTGATGTTGAACAGATTACCGCCGTATTGCGGTATGAGCGAATCGACGATGATGACATGGGCCTGATATTCCACCAGGCGGCGGGCCAGATTGCTGCCGATGAAACCCAGACCGCCGGTGATCAGCACATTTTTACCTTTAAAGGTGCGCGGTAATTGTTCACGCTTTGGCATGGATGCCCTCCTTGCGTACGACCAGTTTGAACCAGAGCCGCAAAAAATCCCTGCCGACGTGGTACAACCGTTTAAAGTTGAAAAATTGTGATTTGCCGCTGGCGCGGAAAAAATGGCTGACGCCGACCTCGGCAAAGCGGCAGCCGCGGCGGCTGATTTTATGGATCATCTCGACGCAGATGGTGCCGCTGTTGGAGATCAGTTCCAGGTCGTCGAAAACCGTACGCCGCATCAGGCGAAAATCGCAGTCCACGTCCTTGATCGGCAGGGCGAACATGAATTTTGCCGTATATTGATAGATTTTTCCTAATAATACGCGGTAGAACGGGTCCGAGCGCTTTATTTTGAATCCATTGACGACGTCGACCTGCTCATTCATCGCCTCCGTCAACAACAGCAACTGCCGTACGTCATACTGGGCATCGCCGTCGGTGTAAAAGATAAAGTCCTTCTTCGACTCCTTGAAGCCAGTCCGCAGGGCGCCGCCGTAGCCGCGATTCTTTTGATGATAGATGACTCGGATCTGTTTAAAATGCTTTTGCAAAAAATCGAGCATGTCCTGCGTCTTCTCTTCACTGCCGTCGTCGACGAGAATGATTTCATAGTCATCGGTAATCTTTTCCGCCGTTGCCATCGCCTGCGCGGCCATGCTCGGGATCGTGCCCCAGTCGTTGTACACCGGGAAGAAAATCGATAACGAAGATAATTTATTTGTCACCTATCCGCTCCATTTCAAGAATCTTTGCCAAATTACGCTGATATATGAATCGGCTTAAAAAGATTGCACCGCCGCACCATCTGCAGAGATTAGAGTGATCTTCTTTTCCCTGATAATCTGCGGCAGGCGAGGATCGCACAAGGCCGCCGTTTCATCGTTCTGGCGCAGCTCCCCGCCGGCGCCCGACAGGAGAGCAGGATGGCACATCAGCTCATGCTGTCCGGTTGGCAGATGCTGTAAAATTCCGCTTAAGGCCCTCCATTTATCCCTCGCCGTAGCCAGTTCGAATCCGCAAAACCGCGGCGCCGAATGCAATTTACCTCCATCTATTTCCCTTCTTTGCATCATCCAAGCCGTCACCAGATGATGGATGAGCGCCTTCATACCGCCGACGCGGAAAATGCGCATGGTCGGCATCGAGATCGTGCGAATCCAGCCTGCGCCGCAACGTAATGCGCAGGTCGTGGCAATTGCGGCCACCGATGGTAGCGAATGCACGTGGTGATGGCTATTGAGATGGGTGATCGGCAGCGCTTGCTGCGCCATTCTTGCCGCCTGTGCCATCACCTCCGCCTCAATATGCGCCCGATGAATGCGCCCCGACAGGACACCGGTAATAAACGCACGTTTGTTGTAAAACCGTCCCCGCGTATCCACTAGCGTGGCTATGTCTGATGGCGGCAGCACAGGCTTCCCCTGCGTCAAATTGAGATGCAAACCCGTCGACATTCGAGCATGCTGCCTAGCAAAACAACACGCTTCTTCGAAAGCTGCACCGTTAGCAACCACAGCCACGGTTGTCACCACGCCGTTTTGCACCGCCCGGATGATGCCGGTATTGACCACCTGTGACATGCCGAAATCATCGGCATTTACCATCAGTTGTTTGTCCCCGTTCAAGCACATCGAGAGATGAAGATATCTTTCAACTCATCCAGAGTCGTACGATTATCAAAAATTTGTTCGACGCGTCTACGGCCAGCTTTTGCCAGACGCGACATTCTCTTCGGCGAAGCCAGCATCGTCATGATGGTATCCGCCAATTTTTCGGCATCCGCCTGTTCGAGTAATACGCCGGAAACACCGTCCTGCACCAGCTCGGGAATTCCGGAGATAGCGGTTGAAATCACCGGGACTTGCATGGCCATGGCTTCGGCGATGACATTTGGAATACCGTCGCGATTGCCTTCTTCGTCGACGATGCAAGGCAAAACAAACAAACGCGCCGCTTCATACTGTTCCTTCACCTGTGCCGGCTGCAGCAAACCGGTTATCTCGACGTGATCCAGTAGCTGGTTCAGGCGAATCTGCATCTCCAACCTCGGCCGTTCCGGACCATCGCCGACGATGCGGCAGCGAAACGCCACACTCCGTTCCTTGAGCAATTTGCAGGCGTGCACTAAAAGTCCCATGCCCTTTTTAGCCACCAGACGGCCAACGGAAATAATCAACGGTGGTCCAATTGGGCGTCTTTGTTGTCGGCGAAATAGTGAAATCCGAATACCGTGCAGGTTAACATGTATCTTTGTCGGATGCAGCTGCGGATGATTCTCCAGCAAATAATTGCGGTTATATTGGGTACAGGTAATGATAAATAGCGCTCGCGCCAATTTCTCCGAGAACATCACTTGCGGCGTAAAAATATCATATGCATGCGCGGTGAAACTGAACGGAATTTTCAACAGCATCGACGCCAGCATTGCCAAACTGGTCGCCGAGTCAGCAAACTGACTATGGAGCAATTGATAGTGTCTGCCGTCCATCCTCTGCGCTACCATGGCAATGAGGAGAAACTGCAGGACTGGATTCTGACGCTGCGGTTTGGAGAGTTCCTTTTTGCTGACGGCCAATTGCCAGAGCGTCCCGATCAGCGATTCCGCCCGATTACGATGTCGAAAGGCGAATAAAAATGTCTTCAAATATCTGCGCGGATAACGCAGAAAGAAATAAAAATGCGCCGACACAATTTTTTTCACCCGAATCGACGAAAGAATGTAATAAGTGCTGTCGATTAAAATCTTTAATTCAGCATTTTCCATGCCCTTCGCTGGCCGACCCAGCGCATAGGTATCGATCGTCACGCCGCGTTCACGCAAGCCGATTACTTCGTTGGTGATAAAACGCTCCGAAAGAGCCGGAAACATATTTAAAAAATATGCTATCTTGAGCGTCTCGTTTTTGCGTCTTCTAAATATCTGTCGCATTTCCTTGGGAAAACATTCCTTATTTTATGTAATCCGAATATCGTTGTCGATAGAATTCCACCG
>JAFGSU010000227.1 GCA_016934435.1 Candidatus Zhuqueibacterota bacterium
ACCGCACTGGGGACCGTTGGGATCGAGGATGACGTGTCCTAACTCACCGGCGTTCTGATTGTAGCCGTGCAACAGCTTGCCGCCGATAATAACGCCGCCGCCGATGCCGGTGCCGACAAACAATCCGATTACATCTTTGGCGCCCTTTGCCGCGCCATAGGCCCATTCACCCAGGATGCCGACATTGCCGTCGTTGTCAATGGCAATTGCTTTCTTTAATAATTTCTGCAATTCATCCCGCAACGGCGCGTCTTTCCATTTGAGATTGGGCGTATCGATGATGACGCCTCTGTTCAGGTCCAACGGACCGGGCGAACCGACGCCCACAGCCTTGATATCCGCAGGGGTTAATTTTGCCGCTTCTATCGCTTCATGCACCGTTCTGGCCATGCGCTGTACAGTGGTTTCAAATCCCTGTTCATGTTTGGTCTTTTTTCGCGCAGAGGCCAGTATCTTGCCCTTTTTATTTACAACCGCGGCGTATATTTTTGTGCCGCCTAAATCCACTCCAACCACATATTCCTTTTTCGCGTTGCCCATGGTCTCCTCTCGTCATCATTGGTTCATGAACAGGGTGAAAATTTGCTGCAGAATGCGTTGCTTCGCTTTCAGCATCTGATCCTTTGAATCACACTGCACCACGCCGGCCCCGGCGCCCGCATGACCGCTGCCGATATTCAACTGCCGCATAATATCGCCGATATCTTTGCTGTGATCCACCCGGTTATAATTCAGACTCAGCGACATACTGATGGAAAAATCGTTGGTCTTTACCTGATTGCGAAACAGGGAATTGATTTCGATGACCGCCAGCGATTGCGGATAGTGCAGAAAAGTTAGCTGTTTAAAAATCCTCGGCCTGCGATTGTGCCGCGTCAGATCGATGACGATGATTTTTTCTTCTGCATCTTCGGGCAGGAAGGTTATTTCCCCGCCCACCTGCTGCAGCATTCTCTCTTCTTCTTCTAAAAAAGCCCGGTAGCGTTTACGGACGCCGGGTGTTACTGCGACAACACCGAGCGGTTTTTCCTTCAATTGCCCGATCAGACTGCGCATGAATTGCCATTTGGCTTCTTTTTCCTCATTCTCCACTTTCAGGCTGGCATCGATGATTTTCGCCGGCGTCTCCCGCCGCCAGTCGTCGATGTCTTTGTAGTCAAAGGCGTCGATGATGTCGGCCTCGGCTACCAGTTCGGCAAAATGATCCGGCAGGCCGCGATCCTGAAAATAATTATAGACCACATGCGCACAGGACGGCAGCGCTTCAAAACGGCCGGGGATGTCGGCGGGATCGATTTTGCGATATTGCACCTCTTCCAGATTGCCCTCATGATGATCGAACCACAAACCGCACTCGAGCGGATAAGGCAGGTCGCACACGACGTCGTTTTTCGTCACCGCCATCCGCGCTTCGGATATGCTGCGGGGACCGGTGAAAACGATAAAATTCACCCCCAGGCAATGCGAGCAGATGCAGGCGCTAATGATGCCGTCAAAATCGTTGTGGGTTATAATGCGCTGGTACATGGTCCGATTCAATCCCTCTTGCCGAATGCAAATTTTAATGACAGTTGATTGTGAATCCCGGGCGACGCCGCTGCAACACAATTTATTATCAAAGACAAAGGCGCGGCGCTGATTCTGCGCCTTTTTCTCTTATCCTGTATGGATGCCTCACCGGGTGCGATAGGTGATGCCGGGTTCAAGAATTTCCGCCATGGCCAATCCGACAAAACCGGTGGAAATGGGAAGCTCCATCACGCCAAAGCGGCGCACGTTTTTACGGTTGAGAAAAAATTGATAGTTCTTCTCGATGCCGTCTAACACGAGTTTCTCCGGTGAAATTTCGCTATAGTATAAAATCATCAAATTAATCGCGCCCTGGCTGCGCTGTTGATCCGGACTGCGCAGATCCCCCCAGGTGCCGTTTTCGCGCTGATGGTTCAAGAGCCATTGCAGATTGCGGGTGATCGATTGCGCAATATCCGCTTTGAGCTGCGCATTTTCGCTGCGACGATAGAGGCCCACCAGTCCATCGCTAAAATAGCTCATGGTATTCACCGGCCAATCCTCTAACATTTTTTTATGCAGCACATAGGGCATATAGCCGTCCGGTTCTCTTTGATTTAAGAGCCAGCGACCGGCGTCTTCGGCGATGCGGATGAATTGCGGATCACGGGTCAGTGTATATAAGGCGGAAAAAAAACCTGCGCCGGCAACACTGGTAGAAATCGTATACGGCGCCAGGGAAAGCTGGCCGCGATAGTATCCGGCGCCCATGGCGCCCCGATCGGATCCCTCGCTGATAATCCATCCCGGAGATCCCCCTCGTCCTTTGCCCTGCGGATCATCGGCACAGCCGTATTGCACGAACCGGGCGTAGCGCTCGAGGCAGCGTATATAATTCTGTTTACGATGCCCCTCGGTAAAACGCACCGCGCCGGCCAGGGCCGTGGCCGAAGTGCCGGCATCACCGAGATAGATGTTGCCCCTGGGCGAAAAATCGCCCCAGTAACCCACCGTGTCACCGGCGGCGGACAGGGTGACCTGCTGCAACTGAACGAGTTGATCAAACCAGGCGAGCGCCTCATCAAGATAACGGCCATCGTTAAAAATTTCGTATCCGGCCAGAAGCACCCGCGCCAGATTGCTGTTGATGAAAATGGATGTGCGCCGCCGATCCTCGATATCGAGTTTGCCGCTGCCCAAATCGACCCGTACCGTCCATTCACAGATATCTTTCAATAAAGCCATCAGTCCCGAACGGGAATCGGCTTCCCGCACCACAGGACGCGGCGCGGGATAACAATTTGAAATTAAAGTCAGTATCAGAATAGCCATCAGCAGTCGTATGCCGTACAAGTGTCTTTTCATCGATTAATCCTCGATCAATGATCCATTCAACAGGCGCGTTTCACCCTCCCAGCCAGTGGATGGGGGCGGACTCGCCGTATAAAAATATTTGCCCTGGAGGCCCTCCAGAGATGCCGAACCGGTTGCAGCGCCCCTGAGTTGATAAAGTTTAATAAAATCAATTCAGAATGTCAAGGGAAGAATATTCTTTTTCTAAAATCAAATACTACTTTTTATCAACTGCTCTGAATCTTTTTTATCCTCTTAACATCTAATTTAATAAATCATAAGCTTATCAAGCTTGTTTATGACGATGGCTATTTCAATGTGGCAGGTTTGATAAAATTCTGCCGCATTGAGTGTATGGGTGCAAACAACCTCGAGTCATGAAAACAAATTTGGATGCCATAGAACTTATAAGGACCTGTTGCGGCGATTTGCAGGAACGAATTCACGCCTGCCGCAGCAAGCATATTGCCGAGCAGTTGAAGGATCGGCTATGTAAAGAGCTATCACACAAATGTCAGAGTGAAATGGTGCATTTGTTATTAATAAGCCATATCGATAAGATTATACAGGAGACCTTTGACGAAGAGGGTAGAAACCAATTTTTGGAGGAAGAATGAAAACATCGACATATTTGGTATGGATCGTAGTAGGCATCATGGCGGTTGCGCAGATAGGCTGCAGCGCACAGAAGGATAAAGAGGATTCGGGTAAATACCGCAAGGCGCCGGAATTTACTTTATCGTCGCTTGAAGGAAAATCGGTATCTTTGAGTGATTTCAAGGGCAAAGTTATCATAGTGGATATATGGGATACCTGGTGTCCGCCTTGCAGGATGGAGATTCCGCATTTCGTCGAACTCTATTCCGAATATCAGAAAAAAGGGCTGGAGATAATCGGTGTCGCATTGGGGCGTGAAGGGCGGGACGCGGTGGCGCGATTCGCCCGGCAATATAAAATAAATTATATCAGCGTTTTTGCGAGCCAAAAAATGCTGGATGATTATGGCCCCATCAGCGGGATACCCACAACCTTTGTAATCGATCAAAAGGGGCGTATCGCCCGAACCTATGTTGGGTATCGCGATAAAAGTGTGTTTGAAAATGATATTAAGACGTTGCTGTCACTATGAGATACAACAATGAAAATTCATCAAGACATAGCTATTGAAGACTTGGTCAGGGAGTACCCCAAATCGGTCGGTTTTCTGATGGAAAAGGGTATTCGCTGTCTGGCCTGCGGTGAGCCCATGTGGGGCACCCTCAAAAGCGCCGCAGAGGAAAAAGGCTTTACAGCCGAACAAATACATACTCTGGTAGAGGAATTAGAGAAAAGGATGCAGGACGTATGAACGCGGAAATCAAGTGGGTCGACGGTTTAACCTTGCTCGGCAAGGCGGATTCCGGACATTGGATAACCATGGATGCCTCCGAAAGCCTCGGCGGCAGCGATGCTGCGGCAAGACCAATGGAACTGTTCTTGCTGGCACTGGGAGGCTGCACGGGCATGGATGTACTTTCGATCCTGACAAAGAAACGGGTACAACTGGACGATTTCAAAATACAGTTGCAGGCGCAACGCGCCGATGAACACCCGAAAGTTTTCAAAGAAATCATCATCAAATTTTTGTTTTATGGCAAGGATATCTCCAGGCAGGCGGTGGAACGCTCCATCGAATTATCGGAAACGAAATATTGCTCCGCTTCCGCCATGCTGCGTGCCGGCGCCGATATCAAGGTAGAATATGAAATCATTGAAAAATAGAAGGAGTGAAGAATATGTCTGAACACGTACAACAATTCACCGATACCAATTTCACCAAAGAAGTGTTGGAGGCCGAGCAACCCGTTTTGGTCGATTTCTGGGCCGCCTGGTGCATGCCGTGCCGTTTTGTCGCGCCGGTGGTTGAGAGTCTGGCAACGGAATATGCCGGTAAAGTCAAAGTCGGCAAAGTGGATGTGGACAGCAATCCCGCCATAGCCGGTAATTACGGCATCAGCAGTATTCCGACGCTGGCCATATTTAAGAACGGCAAAGTCGTGGACGGTGTGGTCGGCGCCGCGCCTAAAGAGCATCTGCAAAAGCTCCTGGACAAACATGTATCCCAGGACGAAAACTAGTTCTAGACTGATAACAGGAGCGGCAGCAAAAATCCAGAGTGAATAAATCGCTCAGCCGGTATCGGCAGTGCAAACGTCCCTCTCTTTTTGCAAACATTTTAAATATATTACGATGTATCCTTGCCCCGGTCAAACGGCCGGGGCAGTTTTATTCTATCATCTCATCTTTTTCTTCTTCCCTGCCCCTCAATCCTGATTGCCGCAACAGCTTTTCAACAGCGCCGATTCGGTGTCTAAAGTCAGTTCGGTAATCCCGGGGGGCTTTATCACTTTTGTTTGTTAGTTACTACCGGCTCGGCGAATAACTCAGCATATGGTATTTTGCCCGAAATTATTTTGCTTGATATAAAGAGATTTTTTCTTTACTTTTATTTTTAAAGCAAGTCACTCTATTGAAAGAAATCTGAAATCAGAATTATTTTCAATATATTTGGTTTTCTGCGCATACTATGGTAGCCCCGCCTGTCAGCGAAACCGAACTCGTGGCAAATGCGATACGAGGTGATCAACAGGCTCTGGCGGAAATCGTTAGCAGCAACGAACGCATGGTTTACAATGTAGCGTTGCGGTTATTGGCCGACCCGGGTGAGGCGGAATGCGTTTTACAGGAGACGTTTTTAAAAGTACTGGAAGCCCTGCCGAATTTTAAGGGACGGTCTTCGCTTTCCACCTGGATATATCGTATTGCCACCAATTTTGCCTTGATGCGCTTGCGCTCGCGTAAAAAGGAAGCTGATTCACTGGATGATATCGAAACCCGCGTCAGCCAGAGCGCCTTACAGTCTTTTAATCGCTCGGTGGGGAATAATCCCCTGCAGGCGGTCATGAACGAAGAGCTGCGTCAGGCGATGGAAAAAGCGGTCGCTCAGCTTCCCGACAAGTTCCGCAGTGTATTCGTGTTGAAGGATATAGAAGGATTCAGTCTGAAAGAGATTGCCGACATGATGCAAATGAATCCGGCGGCGGTTAAAACCAACCTGCACCGCGCCCGGTTATTCTTGCGGAATCGTCTGGCAGAGTTCATTGAACAGGAAACCGGTTAAGTAAAATCAGGCCAAATACAGCTTGTTCACGGCAAAACGAAAAAAATGGAAAAAGCACTTGACAAAATAGTCACTCTTGACTAAATTGCAGTAATAATTATTCGTACGTTTCATCTCATGCGTTTGAGGTAAGTCATGAAAAAATATTTTAACCTCTGTGCGTTCTTTTTGGTTCTCATCTTGCTCTTCATCCCTGCATACATCTTTTCGCAAACAAAGCCAAAAATTGCCGTATTGAGTTTGGAGGCAAAAAATGTCAGTCAGGAGACCGCTGATGCCGTGGCTGACATTTTAAGCACGGAACTTTTTAATTCACAACGATTTCAGGTGATCGAGCGTCAGGCCATGCTGCGCGTACTGGAAGAACAGAAACTGCAGATGACGGGCGTTACTGATATGACCCAGGCTGTTGAAATCGGTAAAGTGCTGAATGTGCAAAAGATCATGATCGGCAGCGTCAGCAAATTAGGCAGCACCTACATCATCAATACCCGTCTGGTGGATGTGAAAACCGGTGCGCTCGAATTAGCACAGAATGCCAAGAGTACCACGGGCGAAGCGGGCCTGACCACGGCCATCAGCGATCTGGTGCGCAATCTGGCGCAGAAAGTGGCGGTCGAAGGCTCCATCATCAAGATCGACGGCCAGGATGTCCTGATCGATCTGGGCAAAAATCACGGCCTTTTTGACCGGCAGGAGCTGGCCGTTGTCCGCGAGGGTGAGGCAATCACCGACCTCAGCGGCAAAGTATTAGGTCGTTCGGAAGATGTCATCGGCAGCCTGAGAGTGGTTTCGGCCAAACCGGATTACAGCGAGACCCAGGTAGCGTCCAGCAAAACCTCTTTTCGCCTTGGCGACAAGGTTCGCGTTGTCTCCGGCACGGTGAAAGTTGATCAGCCCGAGCAGCCACCGCCGCAACGAACCCGTCGGCCGGTAACTATCCCGAGACAAAAACCAAAAGAAACCAAAGCAGAACCACCGCCGGTTTTTTAATACTGCACGAATGTAATTAACCTAATAGGAGGATGTCCAATGAACAAAAAATTATTGCTGATTATCTGCATCCTGATGCTGTCGTTCCTCGCTGCTCAGGCGCAAATGCGAATGACGGTCGGCCTCAGCGGTTTTATGGCCAACTACTCTTTCACCGATGAGGACGACGATGATATGATCACCACCGATGCCGGTCTGCTTTTTGGACCCTATCTGAGCATCGCCTCCGACAAGCTCAGCCTGGGTGCCTCGATGTATTTCGGTTCGTTCCCGATTACAGAACTCTTTGGAGAAGACATTGAGGATTGGGACATAGACGCCTCCGTTTCACGTAAGGATTTTAATCTATCTCTGGGATATGCCCTGATCCAGAACGCCGGCCTGGTCGTCAGTCCATTTGTCGGTCTCAAGCATTTCACCTGGGATTTTTCTTTCGGTGAAGGTGGTTATGAATTTTCCTGGAATCGCAGCGGCACCATGGTCGGCGGTGGCTTGCAGGGCGTTATAAAACCGTCGCCCACCTCCGGCCTCTATCTCTACGCTTCCGGCGCCTTGCTGGCCGGTTCCATTACCGATGAATATACTGTGGACGAACCTGGCTGGTCTGAGAGCGATGAAGCCTCATCGACCACGGCGCTGTTTGCCTTGAACGCCGGCCTCGGCTATCGTGTGCCCAACAGCGGCCTTGGCATCAATGTCGGCTTCCGCGGCGACATTTTCGGCTCCACTGAGGGCGAAACCGACGAGGATTACGAAGAAGCCATGACCTATACGGAACAGGTGATTGGCATCGTCGGTACGGTTTCCTGGACCTTTTAATCGCTGCGAACGGAAACGCTGTTTTTATGGTTGCGCATGCTCGACATGCGCAAGGTGATACATTTTGATCATATCTGCAAAGGCCTGTTGGGCGAACAGGCCTTTTTTTTACCGAAATGGGACGGGGCTATCTGAAATGTTTGATTATGCTGGTACCGGCCATACTGATTTATTATCAGCATATTGCCTGTAGCATTATGGAGATTTGATAGAATGTACAAACAACTAAACCACATAAGCAAATTAACAGTCCTGTTAATTTTGTGCTGCCTCTGCATTACAGCAGCCGCTTCCAAACGGTACGCCATCACCAGCGTCACTATCGACGCCGAGCTGAAGGCTGACGGCAGCATGGCCGTTTCCGAGTCGCGAACCTACGATTTTCACGGCTCCTACCGCTATGCCTATCGCACCATTCCCATTCTGGGGTACGAAACCTATGAAGACATCAGCGTACTCGAAAATGGCCGCCCCTATGTGCTTTCCGATTCCAAAGCGCCGTATACTTTTCGCATCACCCGCGAAGAGGATGGCCTCGAAATCCGCTGGTTTTATCGCGCAAAAAATCAGTTACGCACGTTTGAATTGCGATATCGTGTGCGCAATTTAGTGCAATCCTACCAGGATGCGGCGGTCCTTTATTTCAAATTCATCGGTTCCGACTGGAGGGTGCCCAACAACGACGTCAGGGTACGCATTCGTCCGCCTGAACCGTTATCCATGGAAAGCGTCAGGCATTGGGCGCACGGTCCCCTGTACGCCCGCTCCGAGTTAGAAGAAAAGGGCGTTGTATCGATTTATTCCGCCGTCGTGCCGAAACAAACGGAACTGGAAGTGCGCGCGCTTTATCCGCCTTCGGCTTTCCCGGGCGTGCCGCAACAGCGCAACTATGTACAAACGCAAATTATTCAACAGGAGCGGCATTGGGCTGAAGCGGCAAACGCGGAACGGATCAGGCAAAAGGAAAAAGCCGCGGCTCGAGAGGCAAGGCAGGAATGGGGACTGCCGATAGCCATAGCGCTGAGCCTGGGCGGACTCGGCATCTGGTGGTTCCTCTTCAACCGACACCGCCGGCGATCCTCTACCCGGAGGTCCATCATGCGACTGAATTCGGAAATCCCCGATCGTACGCCGCCGGCCCTGGTCCGCTATTTACTGAATATGCGCAACGTGGATGGATCGTCACTCATATCCACATTATTCGATCTGGCGCAGAAAAGATTCATTATTATCAGTGAGGATAAAGTCGAAAAAAAGGGCTTATTCGGCGGCCGCCACTGGAAAACGGATTATATCCTGAAACTGGACCGATCTCACTGGTTTCAGCATCAATCCGAATTGTTACCCTTTGAATCCGAATTGATCGATTTTCTGTTCGAGCAGCTCGCGGCGGGTCAGGATCAAATCGGCATGAAGGAAATAAGCAAACATACAACCGCCCTGCGAAAATTTTTCGTAAAATGGCAAAAATCGGTAAAAAAGACGGCGGAGGAAAAAAACTATTATGACAAAAGCAGCCTGAAAAGTATGGCTTATTCCCTCACCATGAGTATCGTCGGTATGATAGCAGCCTTAATCGGAATCATTTTTTATGGCCCCTGGTTGCTTCTCGCAGCTGGTACCATGCTGGTCATCATCTTTTTATCTTTTGCCATTATTCGTCGAACCGATGAAGGCGAACATCAGTATCATGCCTGGAAGGCGTTGAGTCGCTATTTGAAAAAGTACCAGTTCAGTCATATGGAGCGGTCCTCGCTGTTGAGTCATATCAACCGCTATTTTGTATACGGGCCGGCCCTGGGGTTGAGCAGCAAGCATTATCAGTCGATGGCGGAACTCGTGCCCGCCGGCCAGGAAGCGCATTATTTTCCGTGGTATATTTATGCTACAGGTACAGGCGGCGGTTCACCCGCTTCCTTCGCTTCGGCCATCTCTTCCATGGTCGGCACCATGAGTTCGAGCGCCGGAATGGGAGGAGGCGCGTCTGCGGGAGGCGGCGGCGGTGCAGGCGGAGGAGGAGGAGGCGCCGGATGATTGATATGACAAATCAGTGCAAGACGCATACCGGTGGAATTATAACAGCGTCAAGACGTAACGCCAGTCAAACCGGTTCGATGTCTGCAGGTTACCTCGTCAATCCTGTGGGTGGCATAGTATCAGTTCGGTTCGACAGGTACCGCTGAATTTGGGGATCAATCATGGCAAAATCATTTTCATCAAGAGTATAAAATGACACGCTTGATCCCTTTTATCGCCGCGTCATACGCGTTTCCATGGGCGCCGTATTCAAACTCCATTTAGCTCAGAGTAAAGACCTGCAACAGGATTTGCTCTGGCTGAAAGAGCAGCGAGTATCGTTACACGCCGCCGTTGTCGACCGCAAAGCCACCTCTTTGGCAAAGGCTGCCATAAGTGATCGGGATGCCATCTTACTGGGCAATGAGGGCCAAGGATTACCCGGTTCCTTGATCTCCCTCTGCCAGCATCGCATTACCATCCCGATGCAGCGCGGTATGGATTCGCTCAATGTCGCCGTGGCGGCCTCCATCATCATTCATCACTTTATTCAAGGCGCCGACTGAGGCGCAGCAATCCAGAACAGTAAAAACGGAGGTATCATGCCTTTTAAAAAAGATCACGTTGTAACATTTCATTATTCCGTGTCCGACAGTGACGGCAAACTGATCGATTCTTCCTATGAACAGGAACCCTTATCCTTCCTGTCAGGCCACGGACAAATTATACCCAAACTTGAAGAAACATTATCGCACATGCTCGTCAACGCCAAGAAACAAATAACCCTGCCGCCCGCTGATGCTTATGGAGAATATAAAGAAAAGCATGTCCAGACCATTTCGCGCAAGGAATTACCCGCTGATCTGGATATTAAAGCCGGCTCCGAATTATGGCTAAAAACGGATAAGAATGAAATTCCATGCTTCGTCCGTTCCATCGACGAGGACAGCGTTACTTTAGATTTCAACCACCCCCTGGCCGGAAAAACATTGAAATTCGAGGTAGAGCTCCTGGATGTGCGTCCGGCCACCGATGAGGAGTTATCGCACGGACATTCTCACGGACCGGGTGGACACCACCATTAGGACGCTGTTGCCTGATTAAATATGTGTTCGTTATCTTGGCTGTTCATTTTTTGGAATGTTAAACTGTGACCGCCCTCATCGCACAATTTCGTTTCTACGAAGAGCTGAACGATTTTTTGCCCGTTGAGAAGCGAAAAAAAATCAATCGCTACACCTTCTCGCAGGGGCAGACGGTTAAAGATGCCATCGAAGCCCAGGGCGTACCGCATACCGAAATTGACCTGATCCTGGCCAACAGTGTATCCGTTGGATTTGATTATCGGTTGCAGCCGGACGACCGGATTTCGGTCTATCCGGTATTTGAATCTTTTGATATATCCCCGGTCAGCCGGGTTCGCGAAAAACCCTTACGCACACCGCGGTTTGTTCTGGACGTGCATCTCGGCAAATTGGTCCGCCATCTGCGCCTGTTAGGATTGGATGCCGTTTATCGCAACGATCTGACGGATGCGGAGATCATTGAAATCGCCGTAAGCGATAAACGCATCATCCTAACCCGCGACCTGGGCATTTTAAAAAATAAATCGGTTACCCACGGCTACTGGGTGCGCTCGACCGATGCCCTGCAGCAGGCGCGGGAAGTCATCGCCCGCTTTGATCTGGCGCGGCATGTGGCGCCCTTTACACGCTGCCTGGAGTGTAACGGCCTGATCCAGGAACCGAATCAATCCATCATCCGCTCCTCGCTGCCGGCTCGGGTGGCGAAATCATACGACCGCTTTTATCAATGCGCCGATTGCGGCAGACTCTATTGGCGAGGCAGTCATTATAAAAAATTGACCGAGCGCCTGACCGCCCTGGGCGTTCATTCTTGATCAGGAGATGGATTCTATGGCCGGCATGATTGAAATCCCCATCGACGGCGTCCTCGATCTGCATACCTTCCAACCCCGGGAGGTGAAGAATCTGGTGCCCGACTATCTGCAGCTGTGCCGCGAACGCAACATCCTCCATGTGCGCATCATCCACGGCAAGGGCACCGGTGCGCTGCGGGAAACCGTACACGCCATTCTGCGCCGCCTGCCTTTTGTTGTGGACTTTCAGCTGGCCGATGGTACGGCGGGCGGCTGGGGCGCAACCCTGGTGCAGCTGCAGCCGTTGCAGGCGGAGTAAGATCAGAAAAGTAGGGGCCACATAATAGAGAATGTCATTGCGGGGTGTAAACTAGGATAACTCGTCATTTCTATCATAACAGAAAAAGGCTGTCACCGCGAGCGGAGCAATTGAATCTGCCTTCTCAGAAAAATTGCGTTGGAGCGTGGCGGTCTCCGCTGTTATTAGAAGCAAGTTCCCTCTCCTCCTGGGCAAGGGTGAGGGTATCAATCATTGAAACAATATTTATGCCGTATGACGCCGTAATACCTGCCAACAAATCCTACTATTATTGTCACTTTCTCGCATAGACTTGTGCTTGAATCCTCTCGCCAAAATGACCATAATCTCGCCTTTGCGTCGAGCAGCACGTTATCATCCAAACCATTTTCCCACATCCAGATCGGACTGCTTTTTGTGGCGGAATTCATTGGTGCGGGAGGAGTAGACATAGTCCATGGCCCATTGCGCCGAGTGGTGTACGGTCTGTGCAATGGCGTCGAGGATGTAATCGGCCTCATCGTCGGTCATGGTGGGATGAAGGGATAGCCGGACCCAGCCGGGTTTGCCGGACAGATCGCCGCGGTCGATTTGCCCGGCAATAAAGCGGGAGCGATTGGGATCCACGTGCAGCAAATAGTGGCCATAGGTGCCGGCGCAGGAACAACCGCCGCGCACCTGGATGCCGAAATGATCGTTGAGCAGCCTGACGAAAAGATTGTAATGAATTTTCTCCGAATAAAATGAAATAATGCCCAGGCGATCCTCGATGTGATCGGCTAAAATATGGATGGTTGGAATGGCCCGCAGCGCCGGCATGACCTTATGGAGCAGTTCTTTTTCTCTGGCCACTATTTTTTCCGGCGTCATCTGTTCCTTGAGTCGGATGCTGAGGGCGGCGCGAATGGTCTGCAAAAATCCGGGCGTGCCGCCATCTTCCCGCACCTCGATGTTATCGATAAAGGTGTGCTCCCCCCAGGGGTTGGTCCAGTTCACCGTGCCGCCACCGGGCTGATCAGGCACGCGCAATTTATACAGATTGGCGTCAAAGATCAACACGCCGCAGCTGCCCGGACCGCCGAGAAATTTGTGCGGCGAAAAAACAATCGCATCCAATTTTTGTAATGGATCGGCCGGATGCATGTCAATGGGCACATAGGGCGCCGAAGCGGCGCAATCGACGAAACAATAGCCACCGTGTTCGTGCATCATTTTCGCCATTTCATAAAACGGTGGGCGAATGCCGGTGACGTTCGAGCAGGCGGTGAAAGAACCGATCTTTAATTGCCGATTGCGATAGATGCGCAGCAAGCGCTCAAGATTGTTCACATCCACCAGTCCGCGCGCGTCCGCCTCGATCACCTCCACATCGGCAATGGTCTCCAGCCAGGTGGTCTGGTTCGAGTGGTGCTCCATGTGCGTGAGAAAAACCACCGGTTTCATCTCTTCAGGTAAATAGACGTATTCCGATAGCTGCTCCGGCAGGCGCAGGCCGAGGATACGCTGCCATTTGTTGATCGCAGCGGTCATGCCGAAACCGGGTGTCAAAATGACGTCGTCCACAC